>JAJFGT010000008.1 GCA_021776015.1 Alphaproteobacteria bacterium | reverse complement strand
GAGCAACAGAGTTGTCTCCTTGCTCAAGTGCTAACTCAAGTTGATCCCTAATGTTTGAAATTCTTTCATCTGACAATTCAACTCTATCAAGAGTCGACTCATCTCTCTCAAACGATTCATTTAACTTTGCATCCGACATATTTTAGGGTCTCTGTGTAAGGCTGTTTACGATAAAGGATTTTCATATAGAAATAAATCATGCAAAAACCTTTCTCTAAGATATATGATAAAAATATATAAAAAACCCAGAAAATAATGTTTCTTAAATAAAATATATATATACTCCCCTCCATGGCTATGAATGTTCGTTATTTTTATGATTTTTATAAGACTTGGCAGGGAAAACGTATTCGTTCTTCTCTGCAAAATGCTCTTAGACCATCCTTAAAAAATATACAAAATATGGTAAGCATTGGATATACGGCACCCTATATCGATGATAAAACCTTATTCATTCTTCCTAACTCTATTGAAGTTCCAAATACAATTTCAAACACTGCATATGAGCCCCTTAATAATGCTGTGTGTGCAGACATTTCAAGACTCCCATTAGAAAGCAATTCTGTAGAGGCGATCCTTATGATCCATGGCTTAGAATATTGCGATGATCCTGATGACTCTTTAAAAGATATTTGGCGTACCCTGAAAAGCGAAGGATACTTTATTCTAGTTGTTCCAAACGTAAGGGGAATGGACACGAAAAACTCACCTTTTAAGCAGGGGAGAGGCTTTTCACCATCTCAAATTCAAAGAAGCCTTTCAGAGGCTACTTTTGTGTGTGAAGAAATACAATCAGTTTTATTCACGCCCCCCGTGCAATGGAAATGGATTGATAAATTATCTCCCTTTTTTGAAAAATATGGATCTTTTCTTCTTCCAACAATGGAGAATGTTCACATTGTGATTGCACGCAAGCAAGTCTATGCCCCCATTAAGCCTTCAAGTGGAAAGGCTATGCCGGCCAAATCTATTTTAAACCCAGAGCTTAACCCTCTTCCATGTAAAAACTCACATAAATCATCGACTAATAAATATAAAGGATAAAGGATGTTTGATACCATCACAGTCATTGGGTTTGGTTTAATAGGCTCTTCTCTAGCGCGTAAAATCAAAGAACAATCTTTGTGCAAAACCCTCATATGTGCAGATAGAGAAGAAAGTGTCTGTAAAACAGTTATGCACTTAGGATTGGCAGATCAGGCTACAACAAATTTGGAGGAGGGGGTTCAGCACGCTGATCTTGTTATTATTGCTGTACCTGTTGGTGCTTATGAACACGTTGGCGCTGCAATTTCTCAATCTTTAAAATCTGGAGCTATTGTAATGGATGTAGGCTCTGTAAAGGAAAATGCTATTCTAACTTTAGCGCCCCATATTCCTGAAAATGTATCCTTTATTCCTGCCCATCCTATTGCAGGGACAGAAAATTCTGGACCAGAGTCAGGGTTTTCAAATTTATTTGAAGGACGCTGGGCTATCCTTACCCCCATAGATAAGGAAAAAGACCCAAAAGCCGTAGAAAAGATCTCTGAATTTTGGAAAGCTTGTGGCTCTATGGTAGAAATCATGGATGCAAAACATCATGATCGTGTTTTAGGTATTACGTCTCATCTTCCACATTTAATTGCATATACAATTGTAGGAACCGCTACAAATCTGGAAGAAGACACCAAAAGTGAAGTGATTAAATATTCAGCAGGAGGATTCCGAGACTTTACACGTATTGCTGCCTCTGACCCTACAATGTGGAGAGATATATTCTTATCAAATAAGGACGCCGTCCTTGATATTCTACAGCGCTTTAATGAGGATCTCACTGAACTACAAAAGGCGATCCGTAATGGTGAAAGTGATAAATTATTTGAATATCTCACGGAAACTTCTGCCATTCGAAAAGCTGTGATTGAAGCAAAACAAGAAATCCCACCTGCCCCCATAGAATAAATATGGTAATTTAACTTAAAATTTTGACTTTTCAACAAAGAATAGCCATAATACTGAATTCCATTTAGGAAACACAGGGATAATGGTTAGTTAAAATGAAGATTTCTCACATATTTGCAGCCACACTGGCTGTTTTCATTGGAGCACAATCAGTAAGCGCTGAAGAACTTCCTCCAGAAACACATACTTTAAACTTTATTTCCTATGCCAAAGTCACTTTTACTAACCCTGAAGATCCTAATCGTACATTAACTCACGCTGTTGTTTGTCCTGCAAAATTAGATACAGGAGCCGTCACATCATCTATTGATGCTAGCGATATTCGTCACAACATGTTTAGCGGGATGGTATCATTTACAATTACAGGGGAAGAGGGAACTGAACCGATTCGATTTGAGAAACCTCTTGTCAGAATCTCCCGTACCAAAAACAGAGCTGCCAATGGCCCCGGTCGTGAAAATAGATTCGTTGTTGAAATGTTCATTGATATAGCTGAGCTAGGTCCTATTTCAACTGAAGTTAACCTAGTAAACAGAAATCATTTTTACCAGCGTCTATTAATTGGAAGAACAGCATTAGAAAAAGCACGCATTAGTGTGAATTCAAAATCAATAAGCGATGAAAAAAAACCTACAAACTGTAACGTAGTCCCAAGCTCTATCGCAACACTTACTAATTTTTAAAATTATAAAGAGAGAAGAATAGTGCCAAACGAGCTAGATATCCACGAGTTCATCTCTCGGTTCAAAGAATCTGCGGCTCAAGCAGTAAACTCAAAAGAAGCATTCTCTTTATATTATAATATGA
>JAJFGT010000070.1 GCA_021776015.1 Alphaproteobacteria bacterium | reverse complement strand
GGATTACAATATGCTAGAGACTATAATATCCCATATATAGTTATTTCTCATAAAGACTATTCTACAAAGCAAGAATTTGAACAGGCGTTACTGGATGCTCTCTCTCATGGATCTATAGATTTGATCTGTCTTGCTGGTTTTATGCGTATTCTCAGTCCTTATTTTTTAGAACAATGGGGAGAACATATTATTAATATCCATCCATCTCTCCTTCCAAAATATAAAGGAATAGAAACACATGCACGGGCACTTACTGCAGGAGAGTCACAAACAGGCTGCACAGTCCATTATGTTATCCCTGAAATGGATGCAGGAGACATTATTCTTCAACGCTCTATTCAGATTTCAAAAAAAGATACTCCAACGACTCTTGCTCAAAAACTCTTAGTTGAAGAACATATTGCCTACCCTGAAGCCATCCGCATGGTTATTGAAGAAAAATTTACACCGGTAAAACAAGTAGAGTTTAATTTTACAGGGCTTTCTCAAAACTCTCAAATAAAGTATGATCAACAAAATGACAAAAGGGAGAAGATCATGTCACATAAAACCGCCCTACAGGAAGCACAAGACACATGGATCGCTTTTGCTATGCAAATGAAATATACACTAATTCTTGCGGCTATTATTCTTATTCTTATGGCTCTTTTCCTTTTATAGGAATAGCTTTACACTCTCTAGGGGATAAATGTTCAAACCTCTCTTTAAGTTATATATGAAAAATTTACTTCTTCTATTTACCTGTCTTATCACCTGTCTCTCAGGAATCTTTCTTACTGTACAAGAAGCTTCTGCACAGGATATCTTACAAAAAGATCTTATATCAGGACGCGACTCACCTCTTTTGAAAGATTTTTTATTTGACCCATTTCAGCACCCAAGCCTTATTCTTTTAAATGACGAACATAAAGCCTACACTTTGTTTTCAAAAGCTTATAAAGCAGAAGAGACATCTCTTAATTCACAAAATTTTCAAAATATAATTTCTGACTTTCTATCCACTAGAACACCCCCAGTAGGGCGTGCAATTTATATGGGAGAAGATCATTCACAACTAACATTCTTAATTCTCAATGACACACAAGAAGAGCAATGGGTTTTAGATCTTTCTCCATCCTATTTTTTACCTCATCCAACCTATGAAAATATAAGTGTCTATAATCCCCTTACACATGAAAAGATTTCAACATTTAAGCCTAATCAAACTAAACAGAACCTCTTCCTTAAAAAAAATACTCCATATATGTTGACGGTTTCTTTTCAAGGAAACCAAACAACTTGGAATTTTCTTAGAAGCGCTTATATACCAGAACTCTACACATATGGATCTACTCATGATACCAGCATGTCCTTTTCTCATATCAGCTTAATTGCACTAGGCATGAGTTTGTTCGTGCTCTCTCTTATCCTTTTATACAACATTCCTCGTTCGATTTCTCTTCCAACCTTTATCGGCATATCCATTTTCTTTTTAAGCATTCTTTTAAATATAAAAGATGCATTGAGTCCACTTAATCAACTCAGCCATTTCAACACACAAAATATTGGAGCCTTTCTTTTCCTCTTCTGGATTGTTTTTATTGTTATTGCGCACCACAGCCTAATTTCTAAACGTCAGGCACCTTCTCTTATATTTGTACTAAATTTAGGGGCCCTTATTCTAAGTGCAGGACTTATTCTTTTATCCGGACTCTTTGGATTTTCTACATTTGGAATGTCCTCCCATACAGTTACAGTTATCATTCTTTCTTTATTTGTGCTTATTTGTGCACTCTCTGTCTTGTCCTGTTTATTCCTGACAATACTCAATGCCTCTATTGGCATTCTTATCAATCTTCTTGGATGGAGTATTCTTCTAATAGGAACGCTTATTACAACTTTAAGCATAATGGAATGGATTCATCCATCCCCCTTTATCATCAATAGTTATTATGGATCAGTTCTCTTTTTTGGGTTTTGCTGGATGTGGGGGATTTATGAAGATCTTAAAACAGAACAATCATCTACAAAAAAAGCGGATAATACAGATAGTAAAGAAAAGATAGAACTGACTCAAAAATTACAGGAGATTCGAGACGGTTTTGATAATAAACAACTTGTTCAAGTTTTAAAGCGTGAGCGAGAAATCATGAAAGAGCTTCGAGACAAAGATAAACGCCTTACAGACGAATCGAAAAAAGAAAAAGAAAAAGCAGACTATGCAAATAAGGCAAAATCCGCGTTCCTTGCCGTTATTAGCCATGAAATACGGACACCGATGACAGGAATTATGGGGATGGTACGTCTTTTAAGATACACAAAGCTAACTCCAGAGCAAACGGATCATATTGATGTTATTAGTGATTCTGGACATGCTATGATGGCTCTCCTGAATGACATCTTAGATTATGAAAAAATTGATACAGGAAAGATGGATATTGAACGCATAGAGTTTGATTTATATAATCTTTTAAAAAATGTACATTCCCTTATGCATGGTCGTGTTGAAGAGAAAAATATTGAATTCAAACTCGAAATAGCAAATGATATCCCTCAATATATTTGGGGTGATCCCACACGTTTAAGGCAAATTCTTTTAAACTTGGTGAGTAATGCCCTTAAATTTACACATCAAGGGTATGTTTCCCTACAAATACGTGTTCTTGAACATCAAAAAGGACAATATAACCTCTACTTTGCCGTCCAAGATATGGGAATTGGTATTCCTAAGGACGCTCAAGAAAACCTTTTCAATCCCTTCATCCAAGCAAATAGTTCGACAAGTCGTAAATATGGAGGATCAGGACTTGGGCTAGCTATATGTCAAAAACTTGTAAATGCAATGGGAGGAGTCATAAATGTTAATAGTGCTCCAGAGAAAGGAAGCACATTCTTCTTTTCACTCCTTATGCCTGAAGGTAAACCTAATGATCCAAACGCTTCTGTCCCAAATAATTTGGATGATTTATCCATTCAAACACTACAAAATTCAGATTTAATACTCCAGAAAGAAAAAAATTCTTCAATAGTACAGCCTTCT
>JAJFGT010000069.1 GCA_021776015.1 Alphaproteobacteria bacterium | reverse complement strand
TGGCGTTTTACCGCGCCCCGCCATGATCGCATCTAAATCTTTGGTTTTTGCGCCTTTAAGCTCAAAGGGAGCGATGATTTTAACGCTATCCGCGCTAAATTCCCCTAAGGCTACATCGACATTTAACTGGTTAATCGGCTGGTTTTTGGCAACGCTCCAGCTTTTGCCCTCGCTACTGCCGACATAGCCCAAAACATTAATTAGAATTTGTTGAATAAACTCACCGTCATTTTGGGTTTCGCTGTCATATATGCCCTTGCTCAAGTTTTCAGCCCAAGCAGCCAAAATACCGCTATGGCTAACATCCATAGGGGGCATTTTATTAATATGTTTTTTTATAACGCGCGGGTGGAAAAGTGACATAGAGAGAGAATCCTTATAACGAGCTTATAAGAGTAAACCATTATGATAATTTTTAAAGCTTATAAGAAAATATACGGAGAAAAGTGCTATAAATTTCTTTAGGCTTCATATATTTTATAGAACTCTTAGTATCCAATAAAATAATACCTGTATATAATCGTCACTCTTTTAGGTTATACGTGTTTGGCTTTAATTGTGCTGTTAATAATACAGTGTGTCAGGTTTCTCGTCGTCGTGGGTTAAATATGGTTTAATAATTGATGGTGATGTTAAAGGTCTCATTCCCTATGATTCACAATAAATTTTACAAAATATATTTTAGAACAATAGAAAATTTCTTTAATTCTTATAGCTATCACGGTATGGGATTTCAGCACGATAATAGGCGTTTGGATATGTATCATATTTGTCAAATATTTTGTCAATGGTGCCATCTAAGATCAATTCATTCAGGGCCGCATTAACAGCCCCTCTCAAAACAATATCATCAGGGCTGAAAACAAAGCTGACTGGGTAAATGCGTATAGGATTATCAGAGTTTACAATTTTTAACTTCCCCGGATTATTCTTATTATAAGCTCCAAACGTATAGGCATCCACGATTGTAAAATCGGCTTTACCCGTTGCAACATTGACAAGAACCTGAGCAAAATCAGTCATATTTGGTAAAGTTAGTATTTCAGCTTTTGGAAATTCAGCTTTTGCAATATGAACTGGATTATCACCATCAAGAGCAACCATTTTTAAATCTGAATGATTAGCATCTGAGTTTTGAGTAAAGCGCCCATCGCTGTGACGAGCAACCACAAAAACAGGTTGATAAAAAATTGGCCGTGAAAAAAGGGCAAATTTTCCAACATTGGGATGAACCCAAAACCCGCTACAGAGCATATCAAATTTCTTTGCTTTTATATCAGCAACCACTGTTGCCCATCCTGTAGGCGATGTGTGTTCAACTTTTAACTCGAGGCGATCACCAATAGCGTGCATCACTTCATAGTCAAACCCATTCCATTGACCTGTTTTAAAATCTTTGGTGAGCGCGGGGAGATACTCCACATAACCACAACGAATAGTATTGGTTTCGTTGACTTTCTTGATTGTAGAGTTGGCCTGTGCTTCTTCCACAGTCAATAACAGGATCAATCCCAAGATAAGATATTTCATTTCTTGCTCCCTTTAAAATAATTTATTTTATGTGTAATACATAACTTTATATGCATTGTCAATATATTATTTATGAAAAACACGAGGTGTTTTCAGGTAGCACTATTCAAACGACTATTGTCTGCTATATATAACGAAGCATGATTACTCTTTTACAAATTAAGGCCGCGCGCGCTTTGCTGGAATGGAAACAAGAGACACTGGCTCAAAAAGCAGGCTTGTCCTTGCCATCAATTAATAACCTTGAACGTGGTTTATACTCTCCTCGTCAGGACACGCTGGAAGCAATTAAAACAGCGCTTGAAAATGCTGGTGTTGAATTTTTGGATGGTTCTGGCGTTCGCTTGGCTCAACAAGAATATGCGTACCAAACATTTGAGGGAAAGAATTTTATTGCTGATTTAGATGAAGATATTATGAATGTTTTGCAAGGGCCGGAGGATGAAATTATTGGCGTTCTCGATAATGAACGCCATTGGATTACTTATGCCTCTGTGACTAATCCACTATATATTGAAGCACGTAAAAAACGGGGATGGAAAGAACGATTTATAGTTTCTAATAAAGCTGGATTTATGATTAGCCCGCCGGAATCCTACCGCACAATTGATCCTTCAATCATGGGCCCGTTGACCTATGAAATATATGGTGATCGCCTTGCTCTTATCATGTGGGAGTCCATGCGCGTAACTCTTATCAAAAACATTTCTATCGCGACAGGTTTCAAATTACAATTTGATGCCTTGTGGAATTTCGGGAAGCCTTTAACCAAAGACCAATTGGACTCTTGGGAGCGGTTTCACTGCCCTGAGTTGGAAAAACCTTCTAAAACTAAAAAGAAACTGAAGACAATAAAATACTAATCTTATTCATACTGTTTAGCCTGTCTTTTTCTGCTTTGGCGCACGAAAAAAATCTGTGGATGGGCGGGTTCTAAAATCAAGCACGATCCGATGTGGTTTAATAATTAACGGTGATATTAAAGGTGTCGTTATAGGTCCCATCATTATAGGTGTCACCCCCTATGGATTGAAGGCGCCCTCCAATAAAAAAAGTAGCCTCTCCTGCACCGTCTGTAACTAGGACAGCGGGCGCTGTCACAAAATTATCGATTGTATATGTGCTTCCTGGTCCTGTCAGTGTTACAGAGGCAGGAATTGTTATTGTGTAAGGAATGCTTGGTGTCGCTCCCGTGATATGGTATTCGCCACTTATAGGATCATCTATAATATAGGTATTGGCATTTTCTGTATAAGGACCTGTCGCAGGAAGTGTAATCTCAACAAAATCCGTCAGATTCCTAATTGCAAAAGTTCCAAATGTCAGAGGTTGTATTGTTGAAACTGTTTGAGCATGAAGAGGCGTGCTCAATATAAAAAAGAGGGATGTCGAGAATAGCGTCGATAATAAAGTAAGTCGATTCATAGGCAAAATCATATCATTAAGAGAATGTCTTGTCGTCCTTCTTATTTTCAAGAGCAGCCAGCCAAAGAAGATCAATAGGATTTTGTAGAAGGTATCCTAATTTATAAGATGTTTTGATATCTTGCGTTATGTTCGTATTTGAAAAAAGAGGTGCCTTTTGTGTGTAAAAAGGTAGAGGAGACAAGGGGGGTATGTATGTACTTAGAGTGTGAGGAGAAATGTGTTTTTGTGCGGACTCTTCATTCGCTGGAATATCTTTATATGCTGTGACTATATCTTGTTGCCCTATGGCCGAAGAGGTTCCTGCTTTGATTTCAAATTTTTGGTCAAATTTCTCATATATTGCTGCCAATGTACGGGGACGTTGATTTGAATCAAAAAAGATGGATTTATTAGCTTGAGCCTCTTTTGGAAATAAATCAGCACCCTTCAAAGTAGGGTCTTCGTTATAAGCTTTTAAAAATCCAGCACTTCTTGTTGGGCCCATGAAATGAGCAAAATAAAGTTCTGTACTTCCAATCTTTACATCATCTCCAAGTAGTGACTTTAAAGCACTTTTATTTTCATTGGCCAATTCTCCTGCCATATAAGAAGAGAGTTTAGGATCATTGCGAAGTTTTAAAAGATCTGAATCTGATTGCGATGTATCAATCCCATATTGAGAGCCAT
>JAJFGT010000068.1 GCA_021776015.1 Alphaproteobacteria bacterium | reverse complement strand
GTATTATTACATTTTTATATATCCCTAATTCTTATCATATTGGCTGCTACTATTGCATTATTATGAACGCTTTTCAAGGGAGGGGAATGTTTAAGCATTTTAGAAATATATCCATGCGAAAGGAAAGATATAAAACTTGACATACAGCAAGATCTTTATGTATATAAATGCTTCGGCGTGTGTATGGAGTGTAATAAATGTTAAACGAGGGTCTTAAGCTTAAAGTTCCACAAGGAGATATTGTTACAAATCCGCCTACGCGAAGAGAAATCCGTCCAGATTTTCCAAATACTTTCGATGTGCGTTTAGATAGGAGTATGGATTCTCTTGTCTCTCTTATTGAAAATAAATTAAGTGAAAAGAGTTCTTCATTACAGAATATAGAGAGAGTTTATATAGTATACCCTCAGAAGCATCCTAAGAGATTTCCTGGTTATCAAGATAAGAATTCTGGTGTTCCCTTTATTCTGTCACTTTTATTAAAATATCATTTCCCTAAAATTAGCTGGCCTCTTGCAGATTCCGTTGTTGAGACTGTGTCCCTAAATCGTTCTTTTGATCAAGGGAGTTTTCATGCCCTCACAGGAAAGCAAGTTTATGAAGTCTATGAAAAGAAAAGATTTTGTTCATTATTTTCATCTCAGAATCCTTTTGTGACCTCTAAAGGAGAATGTTCGAATCCCCATTTTATTATCTTTGATCATGTCGTAGAGCAGGGGACAACAGCGGCCAATATGATGAGTTTTTTGGAGCATAATGGAGGAGAAGTCCTGGCTGTAGCTTCTCACATAAATCCTACCCCACTCGTGCAAAAAGACACGCGTTCAAAATATCCTAATACACATTTGTATGGAGAGTTTTCAAATCCTTTAAGAAATACAGGGCGATTGCCTGAACTTGCATTTGCTTTTTGTTCTTCGATGAAAGGTCGGTATGAGGACTATGAGACTCCTCAAAAATGTATGGAAGCTTTTGAAAAAGCTTTGAATGGCATGGGGCATTCTGTTTTTGCTCTTACTGATGGAGAGTGTAAAAGGTTAAGGGAGAATGTTATGAGCGGGATAGTACGTCTGCCAGCTTTAGTTTCGTTATCATCTACATATAAACATGATATGTCGCATGGATTATAAGTGTATATGATTTTTTATGTATTCAGGAATAGGGTAAATGTTTAGTGGTCTTTTAGAATCGATTGCGACATCTGTAGCGCCTCAAGTGAGGAGTGAAAAAGGCTATGAGGATTTTATTGTTACAAATCCCCCGGGGCGGCGAGAGATACGTCCAGATTTCCCCCGTTCCTTTGATAGACATCTGGTTGGGGATATGGACTCACTTGCAGTTATTGTTAGAAATGAACTAGATAAACAAAATTCTTCATTAGGGGATGTAAAGAGTATTTATATAGCCTATCCTCATAAGCATCCTAAAATGTTTCCTGATCATAGAATTATGAATGATGAAGGAATAGACGCACTAAAAAATAAGTTAAAATCTCGTTTGCCTCAAATTGATTTTTGTTTTGCAGATTCTATTGTTGAAACTGTTCATTTAGCGCGTTCAGATAATCAACGCTCTCTCCATGCTTTAACCAAAAAGCAAGTTTATGAGATTTATAAAGAAAGCTCTTTCTTTACTCAAGAGAGCCCTAATCCTTTTGTTTTTTCTAAAGGAGACTGTAGCAATCCACACTTTATTATCTTTGATCATGGCATAGAACAGGGAACAACAATAGCAAACATGATGAGCTTTTTAGAGCATAATGGAGGAAGGGTATTAGCAACTGCTTCTAAAAAATCTGTTGATTTTGTACAGATAGATACGCGTTCTAAACACACCGAAATAAATCTAGTCGGTGAATTTGCAAACCCTAACAGAAACACGGGACGATTACCTCAGCTTGCAGCTGCTTTTTTTTCTTCTGCAGGAGGAAATTATGAGGAATATGCGACTCCTCAAAAATGTATAGAAGTCTTTGAGGGTGCTTTAAATGGAATTGGGCATTCTGTTTTTGCGCTCACGGATGGGGAATGTGAAAGGTTAAGTGATGAGTTTGAACGTGATGCGGTAAGTTTTCCTCATTTGATTACAAAATTGAGGAGTTTCAAATGTTAGAGAATCTTTTTCAGTCACTTATTACTCTTGTAGGGTCTAGGGGGGGAGCCCAAGAGAAATGTAAAGATTTTATTGTTACAAACCCCTTGATAAGACAAGGTATACGGCCAGATTTTCCTCCTTCTCTTAATATCGGTAATGGTATAGGGGCTTTCGTTGAGTTGGTAGAGGATGAATTAAAAAAAGAGGGCTCACGGTTACAAGATATAAAGAGTATTTATATTGCGTATCCTCATAAACATCCTGAAATATTTCCAGCACACAGAGATCCTAATTCTGATGATCTTCTACTATTTAAAAGAGTTTTAGAAGATCAATGTCCACAAATTGATTGGCGTATAGCTACTTCTATTGTTGAAACTGTGAACTTGGGTCGTTCAAATAATCAGGGGAGCGTTCATGCTCTCACAGGGAAGCAGGTTTATGAAGTTTATGAAAAAGAAAAGTCTTTTGAGACACCAGCCCCTAATCTTTTTGTGACTTCTAAAGGAGAATGCTCTAATCCGTACTTTATCGTTGCTGATCACATGATAGATCAAGGAACAACGATGGCGAATTTAATTAATTTTCTGGAGCATAATGAGGGGAAGGTATTGGGCGTTCTCTCTAATACATGTAAGATGTTAGCACAAGAGGATACTCTCTATTGCTGTCCAGAAGTTTCTTTATCTGGTGAATTTGCAAATCCCTCCAGAAATATAGGACGGCTTCCTGAATTAGCAAGGATGTTTTCTTCTTCAGCAAAGCTGCATCAATACAAGCATAAGACTCCTCAAGAATGCATGGAGGTATTTGAAAGGGCATTAAATGAAGTAGGGCATTCTGTTTTTGCTCTTACGGATGGAGAATGCATAAAGTTAATTCGCGAAGTTGAAACTGACAAAACAAGTTTTCCTGCCTTGGTATCCTCATTATACGCTCATAAGAGCGATCCTCATTCTCCTCCTATAGCTGTTTTGGATGTTATATCAGTGTTGAAACATAGTATTGTTTGATAAACCTATATATTATGGAATATAATTAATGTTTACTAATTTAAAAGAGATTCTTAAAACACCTTTATCGTTTCCTGCTATAAACAAAGAAAACTATGAGAGGTTCATTGTTGCAAATCCTCCGATGAAACGAGAACTCCGTCCAGATTTTCCAAATGCATTTCATCTATACGGTAGAATGGATCCCTTTATTGAATTTATAAACGAAAAGAGCTTAACTCAACCTTTAAAGACTATTTATATAGCCTACCCTCAGAAACATCCTGAAATGTTTCCTAGTGCGAATGATTTTAATACCGATCATGTGCGGGATACGCAGGAATTTTTAAAAGAACAGTGCCCCCGTGTTAACTGGCGTATAGCGGACTCCATTGTTGAAACCGTTGACTTGGATCGTTCGTCTGATACAGGAAGCTTACATGCTCTTAGAGGAAAACAGATTTATGGACTTTATAAAGAGAAGGATTCGCGTTCATTGTTTTCGTCTGAAAATCCTTTTGTAACTTTTAGGGGAAAGCCTTCTAATCCATATTTTATTGTCTTTGATCATATGATGGATCAGGGAACAACACTATCCAATATGACAAGCTTTTTGGAACATAACGGCGGGAATGTTCTTGCAGTAGGTTCCTATGGGGAAGAAGCTTTGGTGCAGCAGGACACACGATCTAAATATCCTGATACACATCTGTCTGGTGAATTTGCCAATCCCTTAAGGAATACGGGGAGATTGCCCGAGCTTGCCAATTCATTTTATTGTTCTGTATCGGCGGCTTATATAGAGTATGATACTCCTCAAAAATGCATGGAGATATTTGAGAGGGCGTTAAATGATATTGGGCATTCTGTTTTTGCGCTTACAGATAGTGAATGTATAAAGTTAAATAGAAATATTCAACAAGAACTTATCCCTTTTCGTCATTTGATAATGGAGCTTCACAGTACTCCATAAGCGTTGACATATTCTTTAGGTTGTGAATATATAAGATAAATTCGTATATTAAGGAATAGGGTAGATGTTTGGTAGTTTTTGGTCATCTGTAGCGACATCTGTAGCCCCTCAAGTGAGGAGTAAAAAAGGCTATGAAAATTTTATTGTTACAAATCCCCCAAGGCGACAAGAAATACGTCCAGATTTTCCTAATGCCTTTGATCTATACGTCGAGACCAATATGATTTCCTTTTTTGAGTTTATAAACAAAGAAGTAAAAAAAAGCCCTATAGAGACCATTTATATCGCATACCCCCATAAGCATCCTAAAAAATTTTCTGATCCGCATGTTGCAAACGTAAATCATTTGCAGAAGGTTCAAATGATTTTAGAAAAAAAATTGCCTCAAATTAACTGGCGTATAGCGGACTCCATTGTTGATACTATTCAGTTAGATCGTTCTGGTAATCAAAACAGTGTCCATGCTCTCACGGGAAAGCAAGTCTATGAGCTGTATGAAAACCAACCTTTTCATTCATCGAAGGAGCCTCATAATCCCTTTGTGAGTTCTAATGGAGAGTGTTCCAATCCTTATTTTATAGTCTTTGATCATAAAATAGAACAAGGAACAACAATGGCAAGTATGATAAGCTTTTTGGAACATAATGGCGGGAAAGTTCTTGCCGTAGGTTCTTATGAGCGCGAAGCTTTAGTACAAGAAAACACACGTCCAAACTATCCTCATATACATTTGTCGGCTGAGTTTTCGGACCCCTCAAGAAATACAGGGCGATTAAATCAGTTAGCCTCTCTTTTTTTATCCTCTGTAGACGGTGCTTATGAAGAATATAATACCCCTCAAAAATGTATGGAAGCTTTTGAAGAAGCTTTGAATGGCATTGGGCATTCCGTTTTTGCTCTTACGAATGGAGAGTGTAAAAGATTAAGCAAAAATATTAGAGAGGATGTTATTTATTTTCCTGATTTGATAATGGAGCTTCGTAACAGTTAGGGCTTATATATGTTTTGGAGAAGAGAGTATGGTTTTAATTTTTTGGCAGTCTTTTTCAATTTGCGTTACCAAATCTTCAAGAGAGTTGAAACGAGCTTCATCTCTGAGTTTTTGAATAGGGCGTATCCGTAACATTTTCCCATAAATATCTTCATTGAAATTAAAAAGATAAGCTTCGACGAGAGCGTTCTTTGTTTCAAACATAGGCCGAATTCCAATGTTTGTGGCGGCTGAGTGCCAGTGTGTTTCGCCTTCAATTTGAACATATGTCGCATAGACACCAAAGGCGGGATGAAGGGTATCATTCAGAGAGACGTTAGCTGTGGGGTAGCCTAATTCACGCCCTCGTTTATCACCATGGATGACATGCCCTTGAATTTCCCATTCCCATCCAAGAATTTGGTTGGCCTCTGAAATCAATCCTCGACGAAGATGGGAGCGGACATGACTGGCCGAATATTTTTGAGTATGTTCATCTTCTAAAATATCAATCGATGTAACATTCAGAGCATGTGATCTTAATGTTTCTACTGAACCTGTTCTGTTCTGTCCAAAGTGAAAATCTTCTCCGATAAAGATATGATCTACGCCAATATGCTCAATAAGGATGTCTTTTACAAAATCATCGGGCGATTTTTGGGCTAAGTCTCGTGTGAATTCAAGCTCTACTAGAAAATCAATACCGAGTTCTTCAATTTTTTGACGTTTTACAGCAGGGGGTGTGATACGGAAGGGAGATTCATTGGGTTGAAAAATTTGTCGAGGGTGAGGCTCAAATGTGAGGACTCCCATAGGCATATTATTTTTTCGTGCAAAGGAAAGAGCTTCTTGAATAAGGGCCACATGCCCTTTATGCATTCCATCAAAATTCCCAATGGCAAGCACTGAATATTTTAAGGTTTCTGGAAGAGGGGCTGTCTGTGTAAAAATTTGCATGAGGCTTATTTAAATACAATGAGCATATTGAAAATGCAATTAGATTTAAGGTGGTTCTTTTTTTCGTATTTAAATATCTTTACAGGAAATCCATTGCGTGGCAGAATCGTAGGGATCATCCAACGATGAGGCTCTCTGCTTCATCAGATTTCAAAAAACATGTTTCTTTATTTAAAAAACACATCATCGAATTTTGTTCTTATTGCGACTCTTTTAAGTGTACTCGCTATCGGAGGTTGCTCACGTTCAAGTGATTCTATTACGCTTGATGAGCATGTTGAGGTTCTTGAGCAAGATTTTAAAACTCTTTTTGCGGATCAAGAGCCTGTATCTCATCCTGTGTCTCTACACGAGGCCATGGCACGAGGTATTTTATATAATCTTGATCATCGTGTCTCCGTTATGGAGTCTATGATTGCAAAAGGCGAGGGGGATCTCGCGTTACTAGAGCTTCTTCCATCTTTAACGGCACAGGCTGGCTATAGAGTACGAGATGAAGAACTTAGTTTAACGCATCAATCCGTAGCAACGGGAGCAACAAGCCTTCCTGATTCTGTTTTTGACGAAAAAAGGAAAAAAACAGCAGGCTTAGGTGTGGATTGGAATGTTATTGATGCAGGGATAGCCTATGCTGAAGCCAAAAGTTTAAGTGATAAAGCGCGTGTCGCAGAAGAACGCCGTCGTAAGGTTGTTCATGCCATTATCCAAGATGTACGGTATGCGTATTGGCGCGCTGCAAGTGCTCAGATTCTATTGACGCGCATTGATTCTTTGATTGAAAATGGAAAAGCAGAAGTAGAACGACTTGATCGAGAGGGGCTCCGTAAAGGTAATCGTCCTCACAGTCAAATTCATCGCTATGAACAGCAGGCTCGATTGCTGAGTTATATGGAAGATTTGATGGCTTTAAAAGGTGGGTTGGTCACAGCAAAAGTTGAGCTCGCATCTTTGATTAATTTATCACCAGAAGATGATCTTCCTTTGAGTGTAAATGAATCTATTATTTTTAATCAAGATAGTATTCCTACGTTGGAGCTAGATGTCGAGTCTTTAGAGCTTGTGGCCTTGATGATACGTCCTGAAATTCGAGAAGATGTCTTGATGAAACGTATTGGCGCACGAAATGTGAAAACAACAACATTGAGTGCTGTTCCTGGTATAGGTATGGCTTTAGGGTATCACTATGATGGAAACCATTATCTTGGAAATAATGATTGGAATGAAATCTCTTTTTCAATTACAGAAAATCTTGTGAAGTTATTTTCTTTGCCACGGCGTGTCCAGCATGTGAAAAGCAAAGAAAAACTTATAGAAATGCGTCGCCGTGCTTTGATTGTGGCCGTCATGTCTCAGGTTCATTTGGCACGCTATAGATTAACTCTTGCTCAAGATCATTTTCGAGTGATTCATAAATTGGCGTCTGTGACGCAGAAGATTTCAAACACAACAGAGAAAATGGAGAATCTATCATCTGCTGACCATTTGGAGCGTGAAATGGAAGCTCTCCTCAATCGTTCAAAACTCCACTCTGCCTACGCAGAGTATCAAAATGCCTATGGACGGATGTTGACCTCTATTGGAATGGACCCTTTACCTCAAAATATGCCTGCCACAGATTTAGTCTCTATGACGGGTGTTATTGCTAAACGGACAGATGCCATTAACCCGAGACTGTTTGACAGACTCTTAACTGTCTTGAAGGACAGGGGGCCTAGTGTGCTATCTCAGCAATCAGGGCATGTCACAATGGTTTCCGCAAATGCAGAAGAAACCATTCCTGAAAAGCTTTATTAATCTTTTGTGCTATTAAAATAACTTACGGTGTTGAATGTTTTGATTTTTGAGGTGGGACGTGTCGGGTGTTAGTCCCTCCTTAACACGGAAAAGATTATGACTGCTAAGCGTTGCTTTTACATTTAGAGCCTCTTGTCCTGTAAGAGTGTCAGAGAGATTTCTTAAGGCAGCTGCATCATATGGAGCGCTTTGCCCTGATTCTGTTATAAAATGAGCCTGTAAAAGATTTGGTTTTGTAGGGTTTTTTTGCCATTGTCCAATTGTATCAAATCTGTTTTGTTCTGTATTTGCTTTCATTGTCGTAACTCTCTATTGTGGGGTTATTATTAAAATTATATATCGCTTAGTCATTGCTGGGCACACTATTATTAGTAGAAATATGATTCTACTGGGTGTATGTCAAACAAAAAGAGTGTAATATTATTGCCTTTTAATAGATTATATTTCTTAAGGCATCTTTTCATAAAATCATTGACGAAAAGGTTGTTTTCTATTAAAAATATTTTTTATTTAAAATAAAAGGAATGATCTTATGACTAAGGCAAATGATGACGGCGCTAAGCGAATTTTGAGGGGAGAGTTTCAAGGTCTAACCCTTAGATTATCTTCAGATGGAACAAGATTAACGCTGGATCTCTTAGGGCTTAAATCTGGCGACATTCGAGATCTGGACATAACTGCAAATCATCATCTAGAGGGGCGTGTATCATTAAATATTTTGCCTGATGAAGATAGAAAAAAGCAACGAGAAGCAAATGCCTCTGTTTCTTTTGAAGGGCTTCGTATTGGAGATGTCGTCCCGAGTGGTCCTCATAAAGATTGCTTTATTTTTGCACTCAAAGAAACTGGCGCTGCAAAAATGTTGGAACCTGACGTGGAGGTTTTTTTACAACAACCTGTTCCATTCGCTACGGCTAATGCACATCTTTTGCAGACCCAATTGATGCATAAAGACTGTTCTGTACGATTCTGGTCAGAAGAGGATGCCGCTGATATTTTGTTAAATGTGTATGAAGCGGGGGAGGAAAAGTTTGAAGCCAGTGGATTAATTGTAACTCAACCATATTTTGGAGTTTCAACAAGAGAAGAGACTGAATCATTGGGGGAATTAAATGCAATAGTTCGGCATGCTAATAGTGACTATAGTCATGGGCAATCAAAACAGCATTTCCGAGCACATACACGTCTTGTTCATGAAGTGAAATGTCTTAAGCTTTAGCTCTTTTTGTATTTTTTCATAAGAATCTACCTTGAAAGAGGGTGCTTACCTCTTGCACTATTGTAAATATATGGGCATTATATGAAACATAGTTCAGTTTCGGCTGGATTCTTGTCTATAAAATTGGATCATAACGGATCTAAAATTTTAAATCATAAAGAGGTTTTTCGATTATGGCTTTTATGTCTGTAAAATATAATAGAGTATATAGCTCTGCTGTTTCTTTTATTGCCTTAGGGACTGTCTTGCTTTTCTCTGGGTGTGATCTTGCTACCAACCAGACTAAAATGGATCGTGCTGCGGATATGGAGCGGCAAGATTTTAGAGATGGGTTAGCGCCTCGCGATCTAGAGTTTGAAAACTTTTCGAGTGAGGGGGATGGAATTCCTCCCCTCGAGTCATATGTTGCATCGGTTCCTGATAATCTTCGCCCTATGCCTCTTGTGTCCTTATCTGTGAATCAGACCATTCCATTGAAAAATGTTCTTTATGACCTTGCCGAACAAGCTGATTACGATGTTGAGTTAGACCCTCGTATTACAGGATCTATTATTTTTACAGCACGAGATCGTCCGTTTGATATGGTCATTGATCGAATTTCAAAGATTGCAGGGCTTCGTTATAATTTTACGGATGATATTGTTCGTATTGAATTAGATACCCCTTATACCGAAACATATAAAATTGATTATCTTTCAATTGTAAGAACATCAAGCAGTGCTGTTTCTAATAATATTTCTGTTGTAACAGGAGAAGGCGCGGACACAGGATCTGAATTTTCTATTAGTAGTGAATCGGAATCAGATTTCTGGGAAGAACTTAACGAAAATATTACACAAATATTAGAGTCCAATGCAGGAAAAGGATCTTTAAAGACAGAAACAGATCCTACTCTAAGTGTTGTATCTGCTAATCCTCAGGCACCGGTTGTTTCCGTTGAACCTGTCGCAGAATCTGAAGTTTTAGGTGAGGATGGAACGCCTGTTCCATCTCCAGGACAAGATCAATCAGCCCCTCCTGTCGTGCAACCTCCAAATGTTACGCTTCAAGTGGGCGCACTCCCAACATCAACGGATTCTGCTAATGCAAATGATGTTGACTTTACACCAGCGTTTTCTATGAATAAACAGGCTGGTATGATTTCTGTTTATGCTAATGAGCGTATACATGAAGAGATTGTTCTTTATTTGGATGCTGTTAAAAAAGCAGTCTCATCTCAGGTTTTGATTGAAGCTAAAATTTTAGAAGTAACGCTTAATGATGAATTTGCAACAGGTGTTAACTGGAATGATCTAAGTCTTTTCTCAGGGAATGTATCTGCTGGGTTTGGGTTAGCAGGTCGCCCAGCATTTTCACCCTCTGATGCAAATAACAGCCTCTTTGTAAACTATACCTCCGGTGATATCTCAACAGTTGTTGAGGCCGTATCTCGATTTGGAACAGTAAGAGCTCTTGCCAGCCCTCGATTAACAGTTTTGAATAATCAACCAGCGGCTTTAAATGTTGCTAAAAATTCTGTTTATTTCGAAATTGATATTGATGTAACAACAGATCAAGGTGTTACTCAAACAGATATTGATTCTGATATTCGAAATGTTCCAGAAGGTGTGTTGATTAATGTGATGCCTACAATTAATCTGGAAGATCAAACAATTACTATGCAAGTGCGACCTACAATTACACGGATTGTTAATCGTATACAGGATCCTGCCATTCAATTTGTAACAGCAGCGGCCAATATTACTGGTGTTGTGAGTGAGGTTCCTGAAATCAATGTGCAGGAAATGGATTCTGTTCTCTTAATGAATTCTGGAGAAGTCGCTATTTTAGGTGGATTGTTGCAAGATAGAACAGATTCTGAACAAGAATCTATACCTGTCCTTGGTGAAGTGCCTATTTTGGGCCATCTCTTTAGAAGTCAAGGAGACTCTATTAAAAAGACAGAGCTTGTGGTCTTTTTAAAGGCGACAATTGTTGAGAATGGAAGAACTACGATACATCAAGTAGATCGTGATCTATATAAAACATTCTCTAATGATCGTCGCCCTCTTAAGCTGTAACATTTTATGAACGTTTCAATCGTTAAATACATGCTCTTTGCAGCAATGAGAGATAAATTAATTTTATCTCTCATTGTGTCTTCTGCCCTTGTTGTGTCTCTTTCTTTCTTTTTGGGCTCATCAGCTATTGTTGAACAAGATCAATTCGCTTTGGTCTATATAGCAAGTACAATTCGT
>JAJFGT010000067.1 GCA_021776015.1 Alphaproteobacteria bacterium | reverse complement strand
CACAAGGGACATCCTCAAAATCTGCTGAATCTGGTGTCAAAGAAATCGCAGGTATTAAATGTATTTCACGTGTGCTTCCTGATTTTCCTCCAAAAGATTTGAAATCCATGGCTGATGAACTCAAGACACAAATCGGCTCAGGTATTGTTGTTCTTGTTGCCACGAATGAAGGACGCGCCTCCCTTGTCGTTGCCGTTACCAATGATGTAACAGACCGTGTAAGCGCACTTGATCTTGTTAAAGCTGGATCACAAGCCCTTGGTGGAAAAGGTGGCGGTGGACGTCCTGATATGGCTCAAGCAGGCGGCCCCAATGCAGATGCTGCCAATGATGCTGTGACTGCAATTGAACAAAGCATATCTCCCTCTTGAACCCTCCCCTAAAAGCTGTAGAATCTAGAGGGCTATTTTTTATCAATACAATCCCTTTTCCCATGAGTTTTTCAGCGAGCCTTTATGTCAGCACAATCTTATAAAACGTTTAGGTTTTTAATCCGAAACTGTCTTCGTTCACTCGGACTTGAGGTCTCTCGCTATCGCCCAAGAGGAAAAGAGAACATTCCAGACGCTATTCCCGATAGCTTTAAGGCACTTTATAAAACATATCATGATAGCTCTATGGTTAAATGGTCAGGCCTTTATACAGCCTTTAATGCCGTTGATCATATTTCAAAACAAGGGATCAAAGGTTCTATTATTGAGTGTGGAGTTTGGAAAGGGGGATGCACGGCTATTATGGCAGAGCACCTTAAAAACCTTCAGGATATATCTCGTGATTTTTATCTCTATGATACCTATGAAGGGATGAGCGAACCCACGGATAAAGATTTTAGTTTTTTTACAAAAAAAAAAGCAAAAGAGCTTTATAAGACATACCAGAAAGATGGAAAAACAGATTGGTCTGTGGGAACACTAGATACCGTTCAAAAAACACTTGAGCAAACAGGCTATCCTCAGGATAAAATACATATGATCGAAGGAAAAGTTGAAGAGACTATCCCTCAAAATATTCCCGATACAATTGCTCTTCTCCGTCTCGATACAGACTGGTATGAATCCACACGCCATGAGCTAGAACATCTCTTTCCGAAACTCGTTACAGGTGGCATTCTTATCGTAGATGATTATGGCGCATGGGCAGGCTCCAAGCAGGCAGTAGATGAATATTTTTCTCAGCATGCTCATCAAATATATTTTCACTATGATGCTTTTACAGGGAATATTTGCGGAGTCAAAACATGATATACCAAGGACAGATAATATGATTGATTTCTTTTACTTAGGCCCTCCCAAAACCGCTTCAACGTGGGTTTTTGAGTGTTTAAAAGAACACCCAGAAATTCGAGCAACAGATCATTCAGAAACAAATTATTTTGATATTAATTTTTATAAAGGAGAGGATTGGTACAGTAACTTATACTCGGCACCTCAAGGTGAGCAGCTTACAATTGATTGTACACCAACTTATATCAACTCCATCCAATCTTTAGAGAGAATTTTAGCTCATAACCCCAATGCAAAATTTTCATTTGGTGTTAGAAATCCTATAGAGAGAGCGTTCTCTGGGTATTGGCACGTCCGTCGCCTTGGGCATATCAATTATAAATTTGAAGATATTTTAGATACATATGTATGGTTTCGAGCATGGGTTGAACCAGGACTTATATCTAATCATGTTGCATGGCTAACTAAACATGTAGGTGCAGAAAATATTATTCCTATTTATTTTGATGATCTTCAAAAAAATCCAGAACCTATTCTTAAAAATCTCTATGAATTTTTAAAAATTGATCCCTCTTTTACTCCTGAAACACTTACAAAAAAAGTGAATGTGGCACGCCCTCAAAATACACTTTTGGCAAGGATAGGGCATAAATGTTTTGAAAAAACAGGATTCAAAGCCCTCTCAGGAAAGAAAGAATATCTGGAGGGCATCCCTCCTGCATTTAGACAGGAACTCAACAAACTATGTACACCTGAAATAGAAGCGCTCTCTACACTTCTTGATAGAGATTTTACTCATTGGACAAAAGGAACTGATTCACTATGAATATAATTACAACACGCGTGCGTCACCTTTCTTTTTTTAAAAAAGTGCTCTTTTCTGTATTGTATATCTGGGATCATTCAACACGATTTTTAAGAGTCCTTTTTATCCGTTCAAGTATTCAACATTGTGGAAAAGAGCTACGTGTTTTTGGAGCTGTTCGTATCAGTGGACATCACAATATTATAATCGGAGATCGTTGCGCTCTTAATCACGGCGTCATGATGATGGCACGAGGCGGCATACAACTTGGTGATGATGTCGTCATTTCCCCCTATGTCATCCTGACAACAGATTCTTTAGATCACTCTATCAAGGCACTTCCTCGCCCACACTTTTCCAAACCCATCACTATAAAAGACGGTGCGTGGATAGGATCTCAAGCCATCATTCTACCTGGTGTTACAATTGGACGAAACGCCATTATTGCCGCAGGGGCTCTTGTCCGCGACGACGTGCCTGAAAACACCCTCGTTGCAGGTGTTCCAGCACAAATTAAAAAACATATAGAAGCCTAGTATCTGACAACAAAGAACAAAGCGTTCTTCAGCTCATTACTCAGCAACAGCTGCCAATGATTCCTCAGGGTCAACCCATCCAATATTTCCATCTGAACGCCGATAGACCATATTAAGGGTGTTTGTTTTTGAATTCCTAAACATCAGAGCAGGCTCTTCAGATAAATCCATCCGCATAACAGCTTCTGATACTGTCATTTCATGAATAACTGTCTTTAACTCAGCAACAATAGCAGGTTCCTTTGGAACAAACCTTTCATCATCATCGTTGACAGCTTCTGTTTCTGAAAGATGATCAAAAATCTCTGCTGCCAATGTATAATCATTTGCTTTCATAATTTCAGTTTCAGGTGTTTTATCTAAACGTTCATGATGATCCCGTAAACGGTTTTTATAACGGCGAAGCTGCTTTGACGCTTTTTCCGCAGCTTTATCAAAGGCACTATAGGGATCTGTATCTTGAGCTGTCGCTTGAATTAAAATATCTTTTCCAACTCGAAATGAAATATGAACTTTTAAAAAAGCTGTTCCTTCTTTTCCTATTGTAACGATGGTCTCGATAGCACGATTAAAATATTTCTCGTTAATATCTTCCATCTTATCTTGTATGTGAGTACGGAGGGCATCACCAACATCCATGTGTTTTCCGTTAAGAGTTACGTCCATGGTTTTTATCCTTTTTTTTAATAAGTGAGTAAAGCAATTACTATTTTATAGCATGCTTCTATTCTAACATACATTCCATTCTGATAGAAGAAATTATAAGCTCTGATTTAAATAATTTTTTGAAAATTCAGCTACTAACATTTCAAAATGCTCCCCTCTCTTCTCAAAAGAAGAATATTGATCAAAGGAGGCACAGGCAGGAGAGAGAAGAAGTGTTGCTGCTTGAGCATCACCTTGAGACTCTTGATGAGCCGCCTGAAAAGCTTCATCCATCTGTTTAAATACTTGACACTCCACAGAATGTTCTTTTAAAAAATTATAAAAATCAAGCGCAGACTCTCCATATAAATACGCTTTTCGAACTGTGCCTAAGGCTGGTAGTAGAGGGGCCAAACCACCCTCTTTTGCGACACCCCCCGCTAACCAATAAATATTCTCATAGCTACGGAGAGCTTTCTCTGATGCATCTGCATTTGTTGCCTTACTATCATTAATATAATCAACATGACCAATATGAGCGTTATGAAACTGGCGATGAGCGAGACCTTCAAACGATCCAAATAGATCTTGGACTTCCTGAGACGTCATATCATAAAGGTTTCGAGCCACCGCATAAACACACGCTGCATTTTGGTGATTATGTTGCCCTTTAAGCCGCACTGCTTGATCCATAGAACCCATAGGACGGCCATTTTCAAAGATACGCCCTTCAAGAATGCTAACACCTTCATCAAGAATCTGCTGTGTTGAAACAGGAATCAAAGTCCATTTTTTATTTGTCTGAACAGATTTGAACATAGCCTGACTCCAAGCATCATCAATACAAATTACGGCAACTCCACCGTCTTTCTTTGTTTCAAAAATACGAGCTTTTGCCTGAACATATTTGTCCATAGATTCATATCGATCAAGATGATCAGGAGTAATATTAAGCCATATAACAGCTTTGGCATTCAGATTGGGTGTTATCTCTGTTTGATAGGATGAAAGCTCTGCAACCACGACATCACATTTTGATCTCAAATCTAAATCCATCAAGGCTGTTCCAATATTCCCTCCCATTTGACAGGAAAGACAATTCTTCAAAACATGATACAGGAGAGCGGTTGTTGTAGATTTTCCATTTGTTCCCGTCACAGCAATTATATCCAGATCCAGACATCCTTCTTTAAATAGAAAGATATCACTCACAATCTCAACATTTGCTTTTTGGGCTCGTGCCACAATGGGATGAGGGGCAGGAAAATTATGAGGAATTCCAGGAGAGAGTATTAAATAATCTATAGCTTCAAAAGGGCATAGCATTAAGTCTGTTAACTCAAGCCCCAGATCAGCAGCTTTCTGGCGGGCTTTTTCAGAATCATCCCAAGACTGACATGAAATTCCAAGCTTTTTAAGCTCTCTTGCCACGGACAACCCTGACTTTCCAAGCCCTAAAACAGCCATTTTTTTGTCTTTAAAATGAGATAAATCCATCATAGGATACCCTGTAACCTTGAAACTGATATTTTAAAAATAAATAACACCCAAAAGTATAATTCCAAAAATAAGACGATAAATAACAAACGGCGTAAAGCTCGCCCGTGCAAGCCAGCGCATCATCAATGCAATCGCAAGAAGAGCGGCACAAAAAGATAATAAGACAGCCAGTCCAATATCAAGACCAAGCTCTGTATTACTCCAATCGACATCAAAAGAACTCAGAAGCCCCGCTCCAGAAATAGCCACCATTCCCAAAAACATAGAAAAACGAGCTGATTCCGTTCGATCATATCCTAAAAAACGAGCTGTTGTCATTGTAACACCTGAACGACTTGTCCCTGGAATAAGAGCCAAAGCCTGTGCACTGCCTATGATAACAGCATCTTTCCAGCTTAATGTCTCAATTGTTTTTTTAGTCACGATTGTTTTATCCGAAATCCATAAAATAATAGCATAAATAATATTAGCCCATGCCACGACATACAACGCACTCAGAAAACTTGGAGACCATAGATGAAGCATATATCCTGCAATCATAACAGGAACAGAGGCTAGTCCCACTTGAAGAGCCAGAATACCATCTCTTTTTTTCTCCTTTTTATAAAAAAAGATTAGACCCAACATCATGGACCAAACATCTTTTCGAAAATAAAGAAGAACAGCCAAGAGTGTCCCCACATGAACAGCAATATCAAACATACGATTTGTTTCATAGCGAAGCTGAACATCATCGCCATCCCATATACTGTGAAGAAGTGAGAGATGACCACTTGAACTAATGGGCAAGAATTCTGTAATTCCTTGAACAATGGCCAGCAGCACAATATGAAATAAAATCATAAAATATTTCTTTCTCGAATTTTTAAAGCTTAAATTTTCGGGGGGAGCCTACAGTAAAAATAAGGGATAGTCTATCATCTGATCTCTAAGAATATGTTGAAATTTATAGGCTTAAATATGAAATTCCTTTTCTTTTTAAAAAAAGCATATTAAATATAGCTCTATGAATAATTTTATATATCACTTTATAAAAGGACATATCCTTTTTATTTTAGCAGGGCTTTGCCTCCTCTCCTCTTTATCTCTCGCTTTTACACCTGCTGTAGCAGCAACAAGTACCCCAGAGATAATAAAAGCAGAAAAATACATGCAATCTATGGGAACGGTGAAAGCTCGTTTTCTACAAACAACATCCTCTGGCCCTCAATTAACAGGTACTTTCTATCTTCACAGACCAGGACGTCTTCGCTTTGAATATGATCCTCCTCTGAAAGATTATATCGTGGCCGATGGAACATTCATTTATTTTTATGATGGAGATATCAATGAACAACGGAATGCTCTCATAGGACAAACTCTTGCTGATTTCATTCTCCGTCCCAATATAAGCCTTACAGATGAGTATATAAATGTAGAGCGCATCATGCATGTAGAAGATATGTTACAAATTACCCTTCTCCAAACAGATGACCCTCATTCAGGATCTATTACGCTGGGCTTTGAGAAAGAGCCTTTCCAACTCAAAAAATGGCGCGTTGTTGATGCTATGGGTGAGATCACAGAGATAGAGCTTTTTGATATTCAGACAGATATGCCTCTTCCTCGATCCCTCTTTACCTTTATAGCCCCTAAAACAAAAGGGTTTAATCAATAGGCATGACGGAGTCTCTTTTAAAAGCCCGTGTGCAAGATGTAAAGACACTTACCTCCGATCTGAAAATCTTATATCTTCAGCCTGAGAAGCCCCTCCTCTTTGATGCTGGGCAATATATCACTCTGATCCAAGAAGGCTTTGAAGAGCGCTCATACTCCATTGCTAGCGCCCCCTCCTCTGATGTAAATATTATAGAGTTACATATTCGTCGAAGAGGGCACTTAAGTGCTTATCTTTATGATAAAGTATCTGTTGGATCTTCCTTGAAATTCAAGGGTCCTCATGGAGTATGTACATATACAGATCAATGCAAAAAACCGATGCTCGCTCTTGCTGGCGGCATTGGCTTGGCTCAAATAAAATCAATTGTAGATCATGCTCTTAGCACAGATAGAGAAACGCCTCTCTATTTATATCACGGAACAAAACAGGCTGAAGATTTCTACTTAAACACTTACTTTAAAACACTCGAAAAAGAAGATCCTCGCCTTATTTACCGTCCTATTTTATCCGATCAAACCGTCGATGATTCTCCAGATCAAACTGCTACTAGATATGCTTTCCTTCAAGATTATATTGAACAAGATTTTAAATCCTTAAAAGGTTTTTGCGCCTATTTATGTGGAACACCTGATATGGTTAAAATCTTAGAAACATGCCTTGTTAAAAAAGGAATCGATACGGACTATATTTATGCTGACAAATGGGAAATAACAAAATAGATTTAACTCATGTCTGAACACGCCCTTGATCATCTTATAAAAATCCTTTCCAGCCTTCCAAATCTGGGCCCTCGTTCCGCACGGCGTGTCGCCCTTCATATTATCCAAAATAAAGAGACTCTTATGCGCCCTCTTGCGCATACACTCTTAGACGCGGCAGATACAATTCAATCTTGTCTGGTCTGTGGAAATTTAGATACACAGAGCCCGTGTCATATTTGTGAAGACTACAAAAGAAATGAAAGCGTACTATGTATCGTTGCCTCTGTCTCTGATGTATGGGCTATTGAGCGCACAGGGCACTACAAAGGGCACTACCATGTTCTTGGAGGAGTTCTTTCCGCGATAGACGGAATCGCCCCCAAGGACCTTAATTTGGATCGTTTAAAGATCCGCATTCAAAACCAAGATTTTGAAGAAATTATTATCGCTCTCAGTGCCACTGTTGATGGACAAACAACAGCACACTATATCACTGACCTTTTGAGTGACCTTAATCTCACAATAACAGGACTCGCCCGTGGAATTCCTATGGGAGGAGAACTTGATTTTCTCGATGAAGGCACTATTGGCACAGCTTTTAAATCACGAAAAAATGTTGAATAGTTGCTATACTTTCTCTGAAACATAAACGATAGAATCTGTGTCCACGGCCAGCGCTGCAACGTAAGGTGTATGCTCTGTACCATTCCCTCCAATTGAAAGATCATAGTAAACGCCATCTGGGAAATAATGATCTGTAGATGTCGCAACTACACTAGAATCTCCAAAACGAAGATATACCGCTCCTGTCGTATAAAGACTTATAATTCTTGTCTCTGCGGTTAACGCCACAGCATTTCGTACTGAGGATGATGTATTGACCGCAATCGATTGAGCCCCTCCATCCTTTAAACGAAGAGCAGGGATTGCATTGTTATTTGAATCAATGGGTAAAAGAGTTGTCATAATTTTTTCCTTTTTTAAACAAAAAAACCCGCATCATAAGGCGGGTTGGTTACAAAAGTAGTTTTCAACTACGATACATTCCAGACAGAATCTAACTGTTGGAGACATTGATTATGTTCTACTTTTGTTCCAATGTCAAGATAATGTCTATGCT
>JAJFGT010000066.1 GCA_021776015.1 Alphaproteobacteria bacterium | reverse complement strand
GCCCAAAACCTTTAATATCACTTTTCGTTTGCCAATCATGGAGAAGATTTTTGAGTGTTTCAATTACCGAATTGTTTTGTGGAAGATTTGGTAAGATGTCTTTGCTTATATTTTTTAGACACGCCTCCCCTTTTGCTGTGAGGTAGAGTCTGGTAACACGTCCATCATTCTGGCATGGCTTACGTTCAACGTGTTTAGTCTGTTCAATGAATTTTAAGCTTTGGGAGATACTCCCTTTCGTTTGCCCAAGATAATCACTCAAGTCTTTTGCCGTATTCGAATATTTATTACATACGGACAGATATTGAAGAATTTCAAGATGCACCAGTTGCAAATTCACAGCGCTTGCTGTTTTTCTCATTTGACTTTTATGCAGGGAAGCTAAGCGTTCCAGCCATATGGATACATCATTACTCATCTTTATATAGTATCGTATCTAAACTAACTTGACAAGCATTAAAAATATACTATATGATGAATATAGTTTCGATACTAAACTATATAAACGTAACTTTAACCCCATAAAAAGGAAACTCACCATGTCTAATTTACCTCTTCAAAATCCAGAAAGCACATCAGGAAACCACAAAGCATTATTCGATCAAATAAACGCTGCATTCGGTGTTATTCCAAATATGTTCAAAGCAATTGGTAACTCTTCCGCAGCATTAGAAAGCATGTGGACATCATTTGGTGCACTTAGTAAGGGTGCATTAGATGCAAAGCTTGGCGAACACATCGCTGTTCTTGTAGCTGATATCAATCGCTGTGAATATTGTCTTGCTGCTCATACTGTGCTGGGACAAAAAGCTGGTGCAAGTGAGCAGGAAATGGCTGATGCACAAGCAGGTCAGGCTTCTGATCCTAAAACACAGGCAGCTCTAGATTTTTCAGCTAAGCTTGTTCAAAACCGCGCCAATATCACAAAAGCCGATGTTGATGCTGTCCGTGATGCTGGATTTAACAATGAAGAAATTGCTGAGATCCTTGCTCATGTTGCGCTTAACATCTTCACAAACTACACCAATGTTGCTTTTGATGTTGAGATAGATTTCCCACAGGTAAGCTTACGTCAGGCTGCTTAATAAAAAACAATCAAAGAGAGGGAGTATTTCTATGCTCCCTTTCTTTTACTTAAGGAGATGAAAATGCAAATAGATGTTTACGATTCATATGCACAATCAAAAAACGGACATGTCATACATTTTGATGTGTTTGTGGAAAGCGGTACAGCAAAAGAAAAAGCCTTTGAATATGGGCGCTTTTGGTTAACGGAAATTGATGAAAATGCGAAAGAATTGGATCAATCACGATGCAATTATTGCCATTCTGAAAATGCCAATCCAGATGTGCAGGACGCTATCAAAAAAAATGGGTACTACATTCTACAAATGGAAGGGTGCCCTAACTCAATTGTTTAAAACGAAAGGAAAGACTATGAAACTACACCATAAAATACTGAGTATCGGAGGCGCCTTATTGCTTTCAACCGCAATAACAGCACCCTCTTTTGCCAATGACAAAGAAAAGCCAGGTGAAATTCAGGCTGAAAAAGCCAATGCTAAAATAGCCGATTTTGACATTGTGCATGCAAAAATTGAAGCCAGCGATAACTGGCTAACATTTCATATGCATATTAGTGGAAAAGCTGGAAAAACAACACCAACGCCAACAGGTAAACTGGAAGGTAGCAATGTTTTTTCCTATGTCTGGCCAACCAAGATCGATAGCTCTGTTGTTGGGTTTGAAAAAGAGCAAGGTATTCTAGCAATGGCGATCACCTCTCATCCTGATTTCGATGATACACCACTTTTTGATGAAAATGCGGATGGTGATCTTGGAAATGATGGGACAGTCTGGCACTCACACTGGGTTGTACTTGTACCCGATGATGCTTGCGGAGATGGTGCTTTGAAAGTTAAAGACATTCCAAAAGATACCAACCCCAAACTACCCATCACATGGCCTGGACTCCCTATCTTAATTGATAGCCCCGGATATTCACCAATGATGGATGACCAAAAAGTCGAGGTTCGCGTTCCTTTTAGAAATGCGAAAGACCTAAAAAATATATCTTTCGATGGCGTAACAGCCGGTCTACGCGTTAATGAAAGTGCCCACGCACCACTTCTTTGTGTTGTAGATGTATTTGATGTTGCCTCTGGTGATCTCTCTCTTCCCGGAAAAGTAAAATAAGACATCCTTGTGAGGGGCGCTTCTCAGATATAAGCGCCCCTCATTTTATTTTTATTGCATTTTCCACTAACAATACCTTTCCTTGATATCCAAATAGAAATCAGCTTTACTGTCTGTAAACTTATAAAAGGGGTTATAGATGTCACAGCCAGCTATACAACTAAAGGCGAATGCTAGACTAACTTCAACTAACCCAGCAAGAGGGTATGAGGTTCTGGGAAATGTTGAGATATCAACAGAAATCGAAGTTAAATCAAAGATTAAAGATGCGCACAAAGCACAGAAAGCTTGGCACAAAATTGGCTTAGACCAAAGAGTTAAGCATTTACGATCTTTGCACACGCACCTGACAAAACATAAAGATGAATTTGTAAAGCGCCAATCTCTTGAAATGGGCATGCCAAAGACATTATCCAACAGTATTCTAGAGGGATTTCTGGCAGATTTGGTTTGGAACTGTGATAACGCAAAAAATTGCCTATCCAATAAAACTCTTTTTGAAGATGACAGTGAAGTGAATGAATTGGTGTATGAACCTTACGGTGTTATAGCGTGCATAGCTGCTTGGAACTTCCCTTTTGGAAACTTTATTCAAAGCACATCTCAGGCTTTACTTGCCGGTAATGCTATCGTCATGAAATATTCAGAAGAAATCCCTTTGTTTTCAAAATATCTTGAAGAAACTATCTCTTTATCTAACTTTCCTGAAGGCGTTATCAATTTTGTTTATGGGGACGCTCAAGTAGGGAGCATACTTGCTGATCAAGATATTGATTTTCTAACTTTCACTGGAAGCTCTGAAACAGGTCAAAAACTTTACCAAAAAGCAGCATCAAAGCTTATTCCCATCGCACTAGAGCTTGGTGGTTCTAGTCCAGCTATTGTGTTTGAAGATTGTTCTATCGATGATGCCTTGATTGAAAACCTTTTCTGGAAACGCTTTCTCAATTCTGCACAATTTTGTGATGGTATGAAACGTTTAATTGTTCACAATAGTTTATTGGAAGAGGTTTCTGAAAAGTTAGCGATATATGCTAAAACAAAACTTATTGGTGACCCTCTTGATGAAAAGACAGAACTCGGTCCGCTTGTAGCCGAAAGGCAAATCATTAAACTTGAAGAACAGATTAAAGACGCCCTAGACAAAGGGGCTAGACTTCATTGCGGAGGAAGAAGGCCTGAGAGCCTAAATGGTGCCTTCTATGAACCAACCATCCTCACAAACATTACAAAAAATATGCGTGTTTGGTCAGAAGAAGTCTTCGGTCCAGCCTTACCTATCATCGGTTTTAATACATATGAAGAAGCGATAGAACTTGCCAATGACACAGAATATGGTTTGAGCGGTTCTGTCTTCACAAACGACAAAGCACTCGCTCGTAGAGTGCTGTTAGATTTAAAAGCAGGTTCTCTGCAACATGGAAACGCACATTTTTATAGATCACAAAACCCATTCGGCGGATACAAAAAGTCAGGGATAGGACGGCAAAAAGGTGAAGCCGGCTTTGACGAAATCACACAAATTAAAGTGATCGCTTGGGAGAAATAGCTTGATCGATCAGTACCTCTTTTTTGCAATCGCTGCTATTGTGCTCGCCACTATAAGATATGGGACTTATCTTTATACAATCTTTCAAGGAAAAACTAAGCCTCATGCCTTCACTTGGCTTTTATTAGGAAGCGTGACGAGTGTTGGAACATATGCTCAATATGAGTTAGGAGCGGGCCCCTCTACCCTCGCATTAGGGTTTGTTGCTTTTACATGTTTATTTATAGCATTCTTATCTTTTTTTATCGGGGAGCGTGATTATAAGAAAAGTGACTGGGTGGCTTTGATTGTTTGTTTTCTAGCAATTCCTTTATGGAAGATGACAGATAATCCGATGACTGCTCTGATTATTATCGTTATGATTGATTTCCTGAGCTACTGGCCCACAATACGAAAATCGTATAACAAACCCCAAACAGAGCCCCCTATATCTGCTTTTATTTCTGGAATGCGTTATTTCTTTATCATTTTAGCTGTACCCGATCTAACCTGGAGTACTCTGATGTATCCATTCTATCTCATGCTTACCGATTGGGGATTTGCTGTTTATATCATGATCCGTCGTGCTCAGCTTGGATATCCA
>JAJFGT010000065.1 GCA_021776015.1 Alphaproteobacteria bacterium | reverse complement strand
AGGATTACGCCCAACACGTGCACGTCGTTCCTTTACAGAAAAAGCTCCAAAGCCTCGTAGTTCAACACGATCACCGTTTACTAAGGCTTGCTTGATTTTATTAAAAATAGTATCGACGATGGTCTCAACATCCCTCAAATAAAGATGTGGGTTACGTTCTGCCATACGTTGAATCAATTCTGATTTTGTCATGAGATACTCGCTCTTTTTAAAATATTACTATCCTTCCTTTATATCATAAAAGAATACAAAAAAGCAAGGAGATACAATGTGATAAATGCAAAGAGCCAGCAACAAGTGCTGGCTCTTTAGAAGTTTTCATTTATTTTATCTTATTTTTTTTCTTCAGAATCTCTGTTTTGAAGAGCAGCACCAAGGATATCTCCTAAAGAAGCACCTGATTCTGTAGAACCAAATTCTTCAAGGGCTTGCTTATCCTCATCGATTTCGCGTGCTTTAATAGATAAACCAAGTTTACGGCTTTTTGCATCAATAGAAATGACTTTAGCATCGACTTTTTCACCAACGGCAAAACGATCTGTTCTTTGTTCAGATCTTTCGCGGGAGAGATCTGCTTTTTTGATCGTCCCTTTTACGCTGTCGTTGATGCTAACATCAATCATTGTAGCTTTGATGTCAGTAATGGTTCCTGTGACAACAGCACCTTTAGAAATCCCTGACATAGCGCCTTTGAAAGGATCATCTGTCAGTTGCTTAATACCAAGTGCAACACGGCCATTCTCTGGGTCAATATCGAGAAGTTTTACCTTAACGACTTGATCTTTTTCATAGGATTTTAAGGCTTCTTCTGAAGAATCCTCCCATGAAATATCAGATAAGTGAACCATTCCATCAATATCATTTCCAAGTCCAATAAACATACCAAATTCAGTAATATTATTGATAGGACCTTCAATTTCATCACCGGCTTTATGTTCGGCAGCGAAAACATCCCATGGATTATCTTGAATTTGTTTAATTCCAAGAGAAATACGACGTTTCTCGACATCAATGTCTAAAACGATAACATCAACTTCTTGGGATTTAGAGATAATCTTACTTGGGTGGATGCTTTTCTTGGTCCATGACATTTCAGAAACGTGAACAAGTCCTTCAATTCCGCCTTCGAGTTCAACAAATGCACCGTAATCTGTAACATTTGTGATCCGTCCAGTGAATCTAGCACCTTTCACATATTTTGATTCAAATCCATCCCAAGGATCAGATTCAAGCTGTTTCATTCCAAGAGAAATACGTCCGCTTTCTTGATTGAAACGAATGACCTGAACTTTAATAGTTTCGCCAACTGTTAAAGATTCTGATGGGTGGTTGACGCGTTTCCAAGAGATGTCTGTGACGTGAAGTAATCCATCTACCCCTCCAAGATCCACAAAAGCACCGTAATCTGTAATGTTTTTAACAACACCATCAAGAACTGCTCCCTCTGAAATATTTTCAAGAATAGCTGTTCGAACTTCCGCACGACTTTCTTCAAGAATAGCCCGTCGAGACACAACAATATTCCCTCGAGCACGATCCATTTTTAAAATGATAAAAGGTTGAGGAACATCCATTAAAGGCGTGATGTCTTTGATCGGACGGATATCTACCTGACTTCCTGGGAGGAATGCAATGACGCCTCCAAGATCCACAGTAAATCCACCTTTTACACGGTTAAAGATAACTCCTGTGACTTTTCCTTCACTTTCATGTGATTTTTCAAGATCAAGCCAAACCTCTTCACGGCGGGCTTTCTCACGAGACAATGATGTTAAACCATCCCGTCCTTCTACACGTTCCACGAAGACTTCGACAGCGTCTCCGATATTGACTTCAGGGGCTTGACCTGGAAGTGAAAATTCGCGCAATGGAATTCGTCCTTCAGATTTTAAGCCGACGTCAATAAGTGCGAATTCTTTATCGACTCCAACAACCCATCCACTAACGACAGCCCCCTCAATTGATTTCTTTTCGTTAAAACTCTCATCCAAGAGTGCCGAGAACTCATTCGAGTCATCACGGTCTGTTAAATTTGCAGCAATATGTGCCATTATAGTTAATTTCCTTTCAAAATAAATAAGGTGAGTATCCACATTTTCCCGCCACTTAAAGCACATACGTGCAACATAAGCGACGTGCAGAAAAAACACCTATCATGCGTTATGCAGTTTTTTCAGAAGAATGCAAGGATTTCTTGCCTATTCCTTTAAGGATTCACCAAAGATTCAAAATAGTTATAAAATTTGCGTTTAGACCTGTGTTTCAGGTATAATCATAGATATTTACTAAACACGTTATAAATATGAGGTAATAATTTGGGCATGACACAAAAACGACCCCCTTTAAAAAAGTTTGATAAATTGGCGCATAATGCCCCTGTTTTGAAGTCTCTTGCCTCAATGATGGAAGTAGAACTTGCTGTAAATCCAGACGGAAAAGCTATGGTGATTATTACTCGTAATGTTCCCCTCACATATTGGTGGGCAGAGTATGATGTTGATTTGAAGCAGCTTTATTTCATAACAGTTCGAGGTCAAATTCAAGGATTGGGAATGATTATTCACCCGCCCTTTGAAGAGAATATGATGGAAGCAAAGGATTTACAAATCGTTCAATTTAATAAAGTAACAGGGAAAACAATGGGGTTGCCTTATATTGTTCCTCTCGTTGTTCGAAAAGGGACATTACAGGATATATAACAGATGAATATTAGAAAAAAGAATTTAGAGACTCAAAAATCTCTTGAACAGCTCGTTACAATCATCTCTTTGGCAGCACAAGGCGGGGACGAAGTTGCTTTAAAAGTAATGGATGAGGTTCAAACGATTTTGACAACAGATTGGGAGGATATCCCTCAAGATTTGAAAGACCAGATGGCTCTTGTTACGGCAAGGATGTTGTTTGAGTCAGAAGAGACAGAGAATATAAAAAATAAAGAGACTATAGAAGGATAGAGGAGAAAATTATGCCAACGCAAGATGCAAAAGATGCAAGATTAGCGGCAAATCCGATTATTACAACGCTTAAAAGTGACCATACATTACGTATGATGCGTGTTGGAGCAGAAAGTCTTATTGGTGATTCTGGGGCTGCGTTTCAGAAACAGCTACATGATCCTGGATTTAGAGAAACTTTTGTAAAGACAATGCTTAAAAATCCCGATTCTTTGGGACGTCTTATTCGCGATGCAGATATTACAGATCCAGATCTGCTTAATATGAGAGAGTTATTTGATAATGAAATTGGTCGCCAGATTGCTCTTAACCATCCTGATGTTACAGATAAAATGGCAAATCCGAGTACAGGAAAAGCCAATGATATTTTACGAGATGCTCTGAAAGATCCTGATGTACAGGCAACTGTTCAAAAAGCACTGCGTGCGCACCCCACTGCGGCAAATGATCTACAGGCAAAAATTAATAGCCCAGAACTACAAGATTTATTGGACGGAAGAACCCCCACAGTCTCTTCTCCTATGGCTGTTTCAGCAGCGACTGGAACGGCGGCGGCAACTACTGGAGCAGCAGGAGGGGCGACAGCCTCAACTCCTGTTGCTCCAGTAGTAGTAGCCCCAGTACAATCAACAGATATCCCTCCATTAGATGTCGGGCGAGATTTTATAACATTATTTGCAGAGCGGGTTGAAGGACATAAGTCTGCCATTAAGTCAAATGCAAATATATTACGTCAAGATGAAAATTTAATGAAATCTGTGGGTAAAGAAGTCACTGAAAATATTAATGACATTGAAAAAGACCTTAATGCACTTAAAGCAGGTTCTGATCCTGCGCTCATGAATGACTTCATGAAAAAATATCCAAATATAACAAAGGCAGCTGTTCCCATTATGGCGGCAGGGGATCCACAGAAAATGGCCAATACAACCCTCAATGGAATGAAAGATGGTATGCTGGAGGGTATTAAAGATATGCCTGATGCAGCAGCAAAACTTGTTGCAACAGAGGAAATCAATTCATTTATCGGAGGGTTAAAGGGTGATTCTGCATTTGTAGATAATCTAGGAACACGTTTGGCGGATGTTGATCAGGGAGGTAACATTGTTACCAATCTGAATTCTTTGGCAGGGAAAGGCAGTGGTGATTTTCAGTCCATGAAAATTATTATGGATGATATGAAGAACGATCCCAATGGTGTCATGAATGTTTTGGCAAGTGATATGTTCATGGCGCAATCTATGATGCGCTGGGGTGGAAAACTTGCGAATGCAAAAATTGATACAATGTTTGATAATTTGGAACAGAGCTTAGCTAACTTTGCAGATTCAGAGATGGGCATGATGCTCAAACAGAATTTTGGAATCGATTTAGGTGGTATGGTAGGCCAGCTTGATGGATTTAAAGATACCTTGAAAGGCATCGCGGGTCCTATGATGGCAAAGATGGGAGGCACTATGCAAAATTACCAAGTTGCAGGAAAAATTGGTGGGATTGTGAATGAAAACATGGACAAAATGGGAATTGAGGGGACATACGCCATGAATAGTCAAGGTAATGGATTATTGGCTGGTGTAAAGGGACAGTTTGATGCCTTTAAAACGCGTGGAAATCTTGCAGGAGATGCCTATGCGATGGGAGGAGGCAATATGGATGATTATGCTCAGCGGCAAGCTGATTTTGAAACAAGAGTTCGTTCAACAAAGAGTCCTCAGAGTGCTCAGTATGTGAGCCATCAAACGGGAGCAAATGTTGCTCATCCCAATAGTATGGGAGGTATTCCTACAGATTCGCCTATCATAATGCCTGTTGATCCACAGAAAGATGTCACGTTTACGGCGATATAATTATTCATGAACTCTAGACTTCTCCTTTCTGTTAAGAATGCACATATTCGTTATAGTGAAATACCCCTTTTCACGGATCTTGCCTTTAATATTCATGAAGGTGCACGCATTGCACTGGTTGGAAAAAATGGAGCTGGGAAATCGACTCTGATGGATATCATTACCGGTGTTCGTGAGATGGATAGTGGAGACAGATGGGAAGATGTAGGGATTACCATTGGATATCTGCATCAGGATATTGTTCCTCAAAAGGGAGAAACTGTCTTTGATTATATCTTTAGTGAAATTAAAGATGAGGATAAAGAGCTCTATACCTATAAGGTTGATATCGTTACAGATGCCCTTCAAATTGATCCTCAAATGCCAATGACTCTTTTATCTGGTGGACAGCTCCGTCGTGCTGGTTTGGCGCGCGCATTAGTTGAAGAGCCTGATATTCTGCTTCTTGATGAACCGACCAACCATTTGGATCTCGAAATTATTGAATGGTTGGAAGGATACTTAAAATCTTACCGTGGGACTTATGTCTGTGTAAGCCATGATAGAACATTTTTGTCCAATATTACCAATCAGATTTTTTGGCTCGATCGGGGCGACATTAAAACATGTCCCAAGGGATTTGGGTATTTTGAAGAATGGTCAGCCCTTCTTCTTGAGCAAGAAGAGAGAGAACTTAAAAATCGTAAGCAACTTGTAACCCAAGAAGTTACATGGGCAAATCGTGGAGTCAAAGCGCGTCGAAAACGGAATGTACGTCGTGTTGAACAAATGAAAATTATGAGAGAACAGCTTAGGTTCGATCAGTCTGCTTATCGAAAAGCCACGGCAAAAATAAGTCTACAACCTTTAAAAAATACAGAAGAAAATTCAAAAGTTGTTGCTGAGTTTTATAATGTCAGTAAATCATTTTGTGATCATGATACAGATCGAGATAAAACTGTTCCTATTCTTGATATGTTTAATCTTCGGATTCAGCGAGGGGATCGTATTGGTATTTTAGGGAAAAATGGATCTGGTAAAACTAGTTTTCTTAAACTTTTGATTGGAAGTCTTCAACCTGATCACGGAACAATCAAGCGTAAAAAAGACTTAGAGTTTTCTTATTTTGACCAAAAACGTAAAGATTTGAATCCTGAATATACTCTTAAAAAAACTTTGTCTGCTGCAGGCAATGATTATATTAATGTGATGGGGCAGGAGAGGCATGTCTGTAGCTATCTCAAAGATTTCATGTTTGACCCTGCGCGTGCTGACGATAAAGTTTGCAATCTTTCGGGCGGACAGAAAAATCGTTTGATGTTGGCTAAGATTTTAGC
>JAJFGT010000064.1 GCA_021776015.1 Alphaproteobacteria bacterium | reverse complement strand
TTTAATTTGATGTTTGCCTTTCAAACAGTTATGGATCTTAATTATCTTTGGGGAGGAGGAAATCTCCCAACAGGTATCTCATATGCTGAGTATGCCCATAAAGGCGCGTACCCTTTGATTGCAACAGCATTGCTTGCGGCTATTTTTGCGTTAATTACTCAAAGCACAAAAAGAGAAATTGCTCACTCTAAGTTTATTACACAGCTATTATATCTATGGATTGCACAGAATGTATTGTTAGTATTTTCATCCATATACAGAACAACGTTATATGTTGATGTCTATGCTTTAAGTTATATGCGTGTTGCTGCTTTCATATGGATGGGATTGGTTGCGTGTGGATTGCTACTCATCATTTATAGGGGGGTAAAGCAGAAATCAAATACATGGCTCATCAACACCAATGTTCTAATGCTGTTTTCCGTTCTTTATGCAGTAAGCTTTGTAAATGTTGGAGGATTTATTGCACATTATAATGTATCTCACTCTAAAGAAGTATCAGGAAAGGGCGTGACTTTAGATATGCGATATTTAGAATTAATTGGTAGTGCCTCAGTTCCTGCGTTACAAGGCAGCGGGTTAATATCATCTGAAAGCTATGTGAATAGGAGTATATATCAATTAAAGCGCGAAATGAGCGACTGGAGACATTGGACATTTAGTGATTACAGGTTGCTTAAAACTTACGGTCAAGATAATCCAAAAAGTACAAGACCAAATGAATGATTTATTGGTATGCTGATAATAGAAAAGAAAGAGAATATCAAATGGCAAAACAAATTCTTATTGTTGATGATGATGCGCATATCCGTGATGTCGTTGCGTTTGCACTAGAGAAAGCAAGCATGAAAACAATAGAAGCATCTGACGGTAAAGATGCCTTGGGGGCTTTTGCAAGCTCCAAGCCAGACATGATAGTTCTTGATATCAATATGCCAGAGATGGATGGTTTGGATGTTTGTCGAGAAATTAGAAAAACATCAGATGTTCCTATTCTCTTTTTATCATCACGAGACGAAGAAATTGATCGTATCGTTGGGCTTGAATTGGGAGCTGACGATTACCTTACTAAACCGTTTAGCCCACGAGAACTTGTCGCACGTGTGAAATCTATTTTAAAGAGAACTTATCCTAATGTTTCCCTACCAAATGATGAGTCCTCTTGCATCGTTGGATTGCTAACGATTGAACCAGATAAACATAAGGTCTTTTGGGGACAAGAAGAAGTTTGCTTAACAGCAACGGAGTTTTCTCTTCTTAAGGGCATGTCCCAACAACCTGATCGTGTCTTCGACCGCAACCAAATCATGTCTATGGCGTATGATGCCAACATCAATGTGAGTGATAGGACAATTGATAGCCATATCCGCCATATTCGGAAAAAGTTCAGTGCCGTAGGGTGTGATGAGGTTATCGTAACCGTGCATGGTGTGGGATATAAACTAACGTCATGAGTAACTATCAACCAAAAACAATGTTTCGTTTACGCACGATCCTACTAATCGTAAATTTGGCTGTCTTGTTACTTCCTCTTACTGGGTTATTCTTTTTTAGGTTTTATGAGAACGCTCTTGTTCAGCAAACAGAAAGTGAATTGATTTCTCAAGCAGCTGTTTTTTCATCTGTCTATAAAGATAAAGTGAAAAGTCATCGCCTAAATGATGATAGTTATGGTGCTCCCATCAAAGTAAAAAGCAATCTTGATGAATATTATAAACCTATAAAACCACAAATAGATTTATCGAAAGACCTACTGCTTCCTCCTCGCCCAGACGGAGTGCGGGGCAAACAAGCGGAGGCTCTTCTAGAACAGGTTGGCTTGGAATTATACCCAATTCTTGAAGAAGCAAAGAGAATAACCTTGTCTGGTGTTCGTATTTTGGACTTTAATGGTGTTGTCGTATCAGGGAAAGAGGATGTAGGCTTAGACTTCTCATTTCTTCCAGAGGTACAGGCGGCTTTAACTGGTGAATACACTAGCGTTATAAGGGAACGTATTTCAGATAGCCCTCCCCCAGCATTAGCCTCAATCAGCAGAGGTACGAATATACGCTTATTTGTAGCCTTTCCGATTATAGAAGAAGACCGTTTATGGGGAGTTATATATCTATCCCGTACCCCTCAAAATATTCTGAAGTATCTTTATGCTGAAAAAGATAAGGTTATTTGGGCTGGGATTGTCTTTATTATCCTAACTCTCATTATGACATTGCTCACGTCATACATGATTGCGAGACCTATCCATAAGCTTATTCAACGGACACAGGATTTGTCGAATGATGATAATAAAGAAATTCAACAAGAGCTGTTATCGAATGTACAGGAGATTGAGTGCCTGTCTCAGAGCTTCTCAAAGATGGTTAAATCATTAAATGATCGTTCCCAATATATCCGTGATTTTGCTATGCACGTCTCGCATGAATTTAAAACACCAATGACATCTATACAAGGATCTGCCGAATTATTGCTAGAGCATTTAGATGATATGGAAGACAAAAAGAAACGTAAATTCCTCTCAAACATTATTGCAGATAGTGACCGCTTGCGGAGGCTTGTAAACCGACTCCTTGATCTTGCAAAAGCAGATAATGTTGATGCATCACATGATATAACGTCTCTTAATGATGTCTTGAGGGCTTTGGAAGAGAGGTACAAAGACTTAGGATTAAACCTTGTGCTGTCATTACCCTCAAAATTTATGATCAGTATGAACAAAGAACATCTTGAGATCATATTCTCTAATCTACTTGATAACGCGATTCAACATGGCGCTAGTCATGTTGATATTAGTGCCCAGCAAAAAGACCATTATATTCTTCTCACTATTTCTGATGATGGAAGAGGTATATCAGAAACCAACAGGGATAAGATATTCACCCCATTCTTTACAACAAAGCGGGATGTCGGTGGAACAGGCTTGGGGCTTGGGATTATTCAATCTCTCCTTCGTGCCCATGATGGAGAAATTAGTGTTTTGGACAGTCCAACAGGAGCTACGTTTGAAATCAAACTTAAGATGCCGTCTGATTAATATCTGTCCACTTACGCAATAGACAAGAAGCAGTCCTAAAAACAAGCCACTCGTACGTTTTGAGGTACAAGACGAGGCACACAGGGGAAACCTGTGTGTGTGTCTCTCTAAAAATCAATCGTTTAGGCTTAAAATTCGGTTACTGCCCTAGAAGCCATAGAAATACATGTTCATGCAGATCATAGGGATCGTGGATAATTTGAATCTGCCGTGTCCAAAAATG
>JAJFGT010000063.1 GCA_021776015.1 Alphaproteobacteria bacterium | reverse complement strand
ATCCCCATTACAATATCTGGTAAATGAAGCTCATCTTTTGTCTCTTCTGGATATTTTTCTAAAGCTCGCCCTAAATCATAACTAAAAAGTCCAGCTAATCCCCCTGTGAAGTAAGGCTTATTGGATGTAGACATAGGTGTGTATTTTGTTAGAAGATTTTGGAGGTTTTCAAAGGGTTTTTCTGTAGGAGAAGAAGCTTTAAATGTGAAAACTTCAACAGGGTTAAATGCAATGATACTTAGAGCTTCGTCTGAGAATTCTCGATCAAGAAAGAGAGAGTAAGGTTGCTCGGAAAACAGAGAGAATAGTCTGTCAGGTTCAATATAGGGGTATGAATGGCAATAAGTTTTCATCATTCTGTCATAAGTTTTTTATAAAATATTTTTTATAATTTGTACTTCTTATCATTTTTTAGGGTATCTTATAGCAGTTTTAAAAAATATTCGTGACTTCATTCTCTCAAAGTTTAAGATATACATATGGATTTTCGCCCTATTTTATTCGTAAACGGCATTTTACTTTCGATACTTGGAGCTAGTATGACGGTTCCAATGTTGACAGATGTTTATTTTGGGAATGAAGATTGGCAGGTTTTTGCTCTTTGTATCCTCTTTACGGTATTTTTTGGAGGAATTCTTACTATTAGTAACCATAGCTCAGAGCATTTTCAAATGAGCGTGCGTCAGGGGTTTCTTATTACGGCGACATCATGGCTTTCAATTTCTATTTTTGGAAGTCTTCCTCTTTGGTTTTCCTCTCTCAATTTGAGTTTTACAGATTCTCTTTTTGAATCTATTGCAGGAATTACAACGACAGGATCAACAATTATTGTTGGATTAGACGCGGCACCTCCCGGTATTTTAATTTGGAGAGCGATCTTACAATGGCTTGGTGGAATAGGGATTATTGTCATGGCGCTCTCTATTCTTCCCCTTTTAAAAGTGGGGGGGATGCAACTGTTTAAAACAGAATCATCTGAAAATGAAAAGGCCCTCCCTCGTGCACGAAAATTTGCAACGATGATTTGTTTAATTTATTTGGCCATGACTTTTTTATGTTTTCTGTCCTATCAGTTTGTAGGGATGGGAAGCTTTGATGCTATTGCTCATGCCATGACAACGATTGCCACAGGAGGATTTTCTACACGAGATGATTCTATGGGAGCCTTTGCTGGAACAGGGGCTGATATGGTTGCTGTTGTCTTTATTCTTATGAGTGCTCTTCCTTTTGTTTTGTATCTTAAAGCCATTAGAGGAAAGCCATATCTTCTGTTTAGAGATAGTCAGGTTAAAGTTTTCTTTTCTTTTGTGGCTGTCTTTACTCTTTTTGTAAGTTTTCATCTGGCCTCAGTGTTAGAAATTCCTTTCATAGAATCTTTGCAAACAAGTGTTTTTGGGGTTGTTACAATTATGACAGGAACAGGATACACCAATGCTGATTTTAGCGCATGGAGTCCTACTTTGACTGTTATCTTTTTCCTTTTGATGTTTATTGGAGGATGCGCTGGATCAACGACCTGTAGTATTAAGATTTTTAGATACCAAATTCTCTTTTCAACGATTAAACATCAAATTCAAAAATTAACGCATCCTCATAGGGTCTTTATTACACGCTATAATGGACAGGCCATTTCTGATGATGTGCCTCTTTCTGTAATGGGATTTGTGTGTCTGTATTTCCTCTCTTTTGCTGTTATTGCCTTTCTTCTTCTTTTGACAGGGCTTGATATGGTGACAGCTCTTTCAGGGGCGGCAACCTCTATTTCAAATGTTGGTCCTGGGCTTGGGCCGATTATTGGCCCTTCGGGAACGTTTCAGCCTCTTTCTGATACAGCTAAATGGATACTGTCTGTGGGAATGCTTCTTGGGCGGTTGGAACTCTTTACGCTCTTTATCCTTTTCTCTCCTCGTTTTTGGAGATAGGTATGTCTATAAATTATGACCATAAATATATAGACATATTTAATATAATCCTGTAGAAGAATCTTTAATTTTAAAAATTAAAGGATATGAAATATGAATCGTATGCAAAGACCAGTAACAAAATTTTTAGTGACGACTGCTTTTTTAGGGATGGCATTTGGAGCTTCTGCAAATGAGCAGCTTGATCCTGTACCTGTAACTTTGCCTGCGATGACTATAACAGGAAATTCTCCTATTTTTTCATTAGATCCTTTACAAGAGGAAGTCGAGCCGCTTAGTTTTTCTTCTATGATTCAGTATATGAGCTCATATATTGAGGCTCTTTCAGAAACCGACAGACTTGAACTCATTGCCTCAATAAAGGCGCTTGAGGATCTATATGAAAATATTTCAAATGGGGTGGGAACTGATGAAAATAGGCAAGAGTTTCATAAACTGATAACAGAAAATCAACATATCTCTAAACTTGTAACATATTTAAAAGAGAGTGCTATTACCCTCTATGATAAGAAGAGGAAAAAAGGAAATTCACCCGTTTCATTTTTAGAGGGAAGTATGGCTATACATGCTATTCCAGTCCTTGATAATTTTGTATCCTTGATTGAAAAATCAAGCCCACAGCAATTGACAACACTTTTTCTTTTGCCTGCAGAGATAGGTGGGTTGCAAAAAAGAGCTCAAGAAGATACAGCAACACCAGAAGATATAAAGATGGGTGCACTTGCTCAAGATTTAAGTGGGATCGCTGTTATTCTTAAAGATCCAGAATTTCATTTACAAGAATTTGTATCTTCAGGTCAGATCAATATTACAGTCGATAATCTTAAAGATGAGTATCAATTTTTAGCACCTATTGTAGATCAGGCTGTAAATGTACTTTTCCAACTCCTTGAAAATCATGAGATAGATCCTACAAAAGTATTTCGGGTAGCTTCTCCTACCACTTCTGATCTTCCTCCTCTTGCTGCTCCTTTTCCCGTTCCATAATTAATAGGTTGAGCTATAGTTTTGTATTTGTGTTTCAACTTGTTTCAAGTGAGGGATTGTTTTATGCTTCCTCGATATGACATCACATGTAAAACGATTAGGAATTTTAGGAGGCGGGCAGTTAGGGCGTATGAGTGCTCAGGCTGCTACTCAACTTGGGATTCAAACGATTATTTATACAGATTCTGAAGGAGGCCCTGCCTCTCAAGTTGCTTTTAAAACATATGTTGGCGACTATACAGATCAGGATCAGCTCAAAAGTTTTGCGCAAGAAATTGATGTCATTTCTTACGAGTTTGAAAATATACCTCTTGAAACGGTTCAATTCCTTAAAACACTTAAGCCTGTATACCCCAATGAGGCGCTTCTTGAAATTTCTCAACATCGTGTTTTGGAAAAATCTTTTTTGAATAAAATAGGGATTCCAACGGCACGTTGGAAGGCTGTAAGTTCATATAAAGATGTTCAAAAAATACTGGAAGAGTGGAATGTAACCTCTTGTATTATAAAAACCTCTCGATTTGGTTATGATGGAAAAGGGCAAGGGCGTCTTTCAAAAGAGGATGATGTGAATGCTATTCTTCAACGCTTTGGAACAGATGACTTGATTGCCGAAGACATTATAGATTTTGATTATGAAGTCTCTGTTATTGTGGCGCGAGATGTTCAGGGACAGAGTGTATTTTATGGACCTCTCCTTAATAAACATAAAAATCATATTTTAGATACAACATGTTCTCCCGTTCCTGATATTGATCCTGCTTTGGCTGATAAAGCCTGTCAAATGGCTGATAAGATTGCCGATGAACTTGATTTACGAGGTGTCCTAACTCTTGAGCTTTTTGTAACAAAAGACGGAGAGCTTCTTGCCAATGAGATTGCGCCTAGAACGCATAATTCTGGGCATTATTCACTGGATGCTTGTGAGGTTTCTCAATTTGAAAATCATGTGCGTGCTGTGTGTGGATTAGATGTTAAAGAACCACGGCAACATTCTCATGCAAAAATGATCAATTTGATTGGTGAAGATGTGAATGATCTATCAAAATACCTTGAAATGAGCCATGCTACGATTCATCTTTACGGAAAAGATGAAGTTAAGTCTGGCCGTAAAATGGGACATGTCAATATATTAGGATCAAAGCTAAAAGCATAATCAGGAGATATAGTATGGGTAAAACACGCATTGAAAGTGACTCTTTGGGGGATATTAATGTTCCTGCTGATCATTATTGGGGGGCACAGACACAACGATCCCTTCAGAATTTTAAAATTGGATCTGAGCATATGCCTGCACCTCTGATTCGTGCTCTGGGGATTGTAAAAAAATCTGCAGCGACCACAAATATGAAACTAGACGTTTTGGATGAAAATACAGGAAAGGCTATCATTAGCGCCTCTAATTCTATTATTCAAGGTCAATATACGGAAGAGTTCCCTCTTGTTGTTTGGCAAACAGGTTCTGGTACGCAATCCAATATGAATGTTAATGAAGTGATTGCGAGTCTTGCTAACGAGGCTCTCACAGGAACACGTGGTGGAAAGACACCTGTTCACCCTAATGATCATGTCAATAAAGGACAATCATCTAATGATACGTTTCCAACGGCTATGTCTATCGCAGCAGGGGAAGAGATTCACAAATGTTTAATACCCGCTCTTCAACAGCTCTATCAAGCCTTGGATCATAAGGCTAAGATTTTTGCAGATATTGTCAAAATTGGGAGAACTCATTTACAAGATGCCACGCCTTTAACTTTGGGACAGGAGTTTTCTGGTTATGCTCAACAAATAAAATATGGGATTGAGCGTATTGAATCTACCTTACCTCGTGTTATGGCATTGGCTCAGGGTGGCACCGCTGTAGGGACAGGAATTAATTCAAAGCAAGGCTTTGCAGAAGAGTTTGCTATACAAGTGGCGGAACTAACAGGCTTACCTTTTATAACAGCTCCTAATAAATTCGAGGCTTTAGCGGCACATGATGCGATGGTTGAATTATCAGGGGCTTTAAATGTTTTAGCTGTTTCTTTGATGAAAATTGCGAATGATATTCGCTTACTAGGATCGGGCCCTCGTTGTGGTATTGGAGAGATTAAACTTCCTGCCAATGAGCCTGGGTCATCCATTATGCCAGGTAAAGTGAACCCAACACAATGTGAAGCATTAACAATGGTATGTGCTCAAGTGATGGGGAACCACACAACTGTTACAATCGCAGGGAGTCAGGGGCATTTTGAGCTCAATGTTTTTAAACCTGTGATTATCTATAATGTATTGCAATCCCTTCGTTTGGTTGCAGAGGCCTCTGTTAGCTTTACTGTGAATTGTGTAGAAGGTATTGAACCCGATCCTGTGCGGATTGATAAACTTTTGCATGAAAGTTTAATGCTTGTAACGGCGTTAAATCCTCATATAGGGTATGATAATGCTTCAAAAATTGCCAAGAAAGCCCATGCTGAAGATCTTACTCTTGCACAAGCTGGAATTGAATTGGGGCTTTTGACACAAGAGCAGTTTGATGCATGGGTTCAACCCAAAGAGATGATTAAACCTAAAGATTAGATATACAAAATGTCTCGACTAAAAAAACACTCTGTTCTTCTCCAAGGGCATGCCACAAGCGTCACAATTGAAGACCCTTTTTGGAGTGGCCTCAAAGAAATTGCTAAAGTACAAAATATTTCAATGAATACACTCATTTCAGCGATTGATGATCAACGAGAAGGAAATCTATCCAGTGCCTTGAGACTCTTTGTTTTGAAATATTATAAGGATCAAGTCAGTCTTTAAGAGTTAAGCCTGTTTTATAGAATTTTCAGGGGCATCTTCGACTGGTATCGCACGTTCCATCGTGTCCATAGGGACAACATTAGAACATCGAAGACCATTTGCGATGACTGTTTGAAAGGCTTTAACCAGCAAAACTTTTGCCACTGTATTTTCTAAATTTTCTTCTTGAATGAATCGGAGCTCATCATTTTTCTTGCCACTATTCCAAAGAGAGTGAAAGGATGAAGATAATTCGTATAAATAGTCTGTGATAATATGAGGCTCAAGCTTTTCAGAGGCAAGTTGTATAAGATGTGTAAAGTGAGACATCTTTCTAATGAGAGAGAGTTCTTGCGGATCCTTTAAACTTCTTAAGTCATAGTCAGGTGAGGATAGATCTATATCAAACGTATCAGCCGCTTTACGAAGCACAGAAGAGGCACGGGCATGAGCGTATTGTACATAATATACAGGATTATCCATTGACTGTTTTGTAACGGCATCAAGGTCAAAATTAAACTGTGTATTAGATGACTTTGTAGCCACTGTAAAAAAAATAACGTCTTTTCCTACTTCACCGATGAGATCTTGTAATGTAACAAAGGTTCCTGCACGTTTAGACATTTTAATTTCTTCACCTCCACGCGTCAGTTTAACCATCTGACATGTTTTGATTTCTACCTGACATTTGTTGTCAGTAATGGCTGAAACAGCTGAGGAGAGTCTTGGGATATAGCCCCCATGATCGGCTCCCCATATATTAATTAAGCGCTCATGGTTTCTCATAAATTTATCATAATGATAGGCAATATCAGATGCAAAATAAGTGAGTTGACCATCCACTTTTTTAAGAGGTCTATCTATCTCGTCGCCAAATTGAGTTGAACGAAAGAGGAGAAGTTCTTCGGGTGTCCAATCATCATTAGATTGAAGAGATTGAGGTTTAGGAAGGGTTCCTGTATAGATTAAATCTCTTTTTAAAAGTTCATCTAAGGCAGAATCTACTTTTCCTTCTGTTATAAGTGCTTTTTCAGAGGAAAAGAGATCAAAGTAAATATCCAGCTCTTTAAGATCTTTTTTGATGAGTGCCATCATTGCAGAAATAGCATCTTCACGAAAGATAGGTATCCATTCATCTTCTGGTGTATCTAGCCATTTTGATCCATATTTTTGGACTAAATCTTGACCAACTTGAATAAGATAATCTCCAGGATAGAGCCCTTCTGGAATATCTTCAATATGTTCACCTAATGCTTCACGATAGCGTAAATATGTTGAACGCGCGAGTTTCTCAACCTGTAGGCCTGCATCATTTATATAATACTCTCGTGTTACATCATATCCAGAATATTCCAATATATTAGATATGATCTGACCAATGACAGCCCCTCGTACATGCCCAATATGTAGAGGACCTGTAGGATTACCAGATACAAATTCAATATTCACACTTTTGTGTTGGCCATAGTCTGTTTTTCCAAAACTTTGGCCTTGCTTTACGATATCCAAAATATAGTTTTGCCAAAAAGAGGATGGCATTTTAATATTGATGAAACCAGGGCCAGCGACAGATAAAGTGGCGTCTGGTACAAGAGATTGTATTTTTTCTATGATAGTTTGAGCTAGATCGCGAGGAGGAACGCCTAGTTTTTTTGAAGCCTTTAGAGCAAAGTTTGTTGCAAAGTCTCCATGTTCTTCTTTCTTAGGGATCTCTATTTCAATATCGCCGAGCTCAATGAATGATTGATCATGCGTTGCCATTGCTAATTGAACAGCTTCTTTTAAAATATGTTGAATATGATCTTTGACTATCATGTTGTGGGCTTTCTGAACCTGAAATTGTAATAAGATGTAGGTAACTTACATAACTATATTGTTTTTGTATAGAAAAGAAGAGGGGGGAGCTTACGCTCTCCTATAGTGAGGTTAACTTGACCCGACAGAATCTTTTAATATTTTTTTATTCATGTAGATACGGTCTATATCTGTTCTATGAAGACCAAAGCCATGGGGGGAATCTTTTTTATAGATCATAATATCTGCCATTCTATCTTGATCAATCAATTCTATTTGAAAACCTTTGTTCTGTTCCATTTTTTGAACACTTTTCTTGGCTCTATCACTAAATTTTGCCGTTGTAATAATAAAGCCGTGCTCTATATCATTCTCCATCATGGCCCCCGCAAGCTTTTGACAAATATCAGATCC
>JAJFGT010000062.1 GCA_021776015.1 Alphaproteobacteria bacterium | reverse complement strand
AAAGCTCTATTATGCTCCTCATGAGCACTAAAAACTGATTTTTAGGTAAGAAAATGGGATATCCTAAGATATCTATGGGAAACTTCTTGGCAGTTTATCTCTATATGCTATAAATGATTAAGATAATTTGAAACTCTTAAAACTATAGGATTTAAAGATCATGATTTTTTCAATTGATCGCACTACATTGCTTCGTTCTCTTAACCATGTTCAATCTGTTGTAGAGCGTAAAAATACAATTCCCATTTTGGCTAATGTGAAGATAATAGTTGCAGATGGAGCTTTAAGCCTCTGTACAACAGATATGGATCTTGAGATCAATGAATCTGTGGCGGCAACGGTTACAGAAGAGGGGTAAAAAACAGTTCCTGCTGTAACACTTCTTGATATTATTCGAAAACTTCCAGATGACTCAATTGTAACGTTAAAACTGGATTCTTCTGGTAATTTTATGACTGTTGAAGCGAACCGTTCTAAATTCTGTTTGAGTTGTTTGCCTGTTGAAGATTTTCCTCAGCTTGTGCAAGATGAGCTTCCTGTTGCATTTGCGCTTCCTGCGAGCGATTTCCGTACCATTATTGATCATACGAGATTCGCTATGTCAACGGAAGAAACTCGTTATTACCTGAATGGTATATATCTTCATGCCGCTGAGAAAAACAATGTTGCTGTGCTTCGTGCTGTGGCAACAGATGGTCATCGCTTGGCACAATTTGATATGCCTCTCCCTAAAGGTGCGGAAGACATGCCAGGAATTATTTTACCCCGTAAAGCGGTTGGTGAAATTCGGAAATTAATAGATGAAGTTGCAGATACTGTGAATATTTCACTCTCGGAAAATAAAATCCGCTTTGCATTTGATCATATTGTTTTGACAACAAAGCTAATTGATGGAACTTTCCCTGACTATACACGCGTTATTCCTACAAAAAATGATAAAATTATCGAAGTAAATCCAAAAGTTTTTACAGGAGCTATTGATCGTGTTTCAACCATTTCAGATGGAAAATCACGAGCACTTAAAGTGACACTCAATGGTAAAACAATGACATTATCTGCGAATTCTCCAGATGCAGGATCGGCGACAGAAGATATAGAAGTAACCTCGGATATCTCTGATATTGAAATTGGATTTAATGCTCGTTATCTACTGGATATCACAAGTTTGATAGAAGGAGAAGGATGCCATATTTGTGTTGCAGATTCCTCTTCTCCTACCATTATTAAAGATGCAAGTGATGCATCTTCGCTCTATGTGATCATGCCTTTGCGCGTATAACATCAGTATATCTGGGATCTATGTCATATATTAAATCCATAGACCTGTCTTATTTTAGGAATTATGAAACCGCGTCTCTGTCGAATCTAGAGAGTGGTTTTATTGCTCTAACGGGACATAATGGTGCAGGCAAAACAAATCTTTTAGAAGCGGTTTCTTATCTTTCTCCAGGGAGAGGCCTTAGGAATGCCAAAGCCGATGAATTACAAAAACGAGAAAGTTTAGAGCATTCTCCATCTCATAGTTGGGGTATCTCTACATCTGTTCATACAGATTTTGGAGATATCAAAATTGGAACAGGTAAAAACACCCATAATGATCGCCGTACCATTAAAATACAAGGAGAAGTGGTAAAAAATCAGATTTTTCTAACGGATTATTTATCCTGTATTTGGTTAACACCTCAAATGGATAGTCTTTTTCGTGAAGGGGCTTCAGAACGCCGTCGCTTTATGGACCGTCTTCTTCTGACATATGATCCTGCTCATGCAGGGCGTATTATACGATATGAAAATACACTGAGTCAGAGATCTAAGCTTCTGAGAGAAGATAAAGAAAAAGGGAAAAGCACAGCAGATCCTTTATGGCTGAAGAGTCTGGAACTACAAATGGCAGAAACAGGCGTTGCGATTGTTGCTGCACGTATTTCTTTTTTGGAGCGTCTTCAAGAGGCGTGTTTAAAACATAAAGGAAGTACGTTTCCATACGCAAGATTATCCTGTCAAGGGACCTTAGAAGATCACCTTAAAAACAAAGCAGCCATAGAGGTTGAAGATCTCTTTTTAAAAGCTCTAGAAGCTTCGAGAGAGGTTGATATGATGACAGGTCGAGCATCTATAGGGCCTCATCGTACAGATCTTCAAGTTGTCTATGCAGATAAGAACATAGAAGCACGATACTGCTCAACAGGAGAGCAAAAAGCTCTTTTGATTGGATTGATACTTGCTCATGCCCAATTACTTTTAGCAGATCAAGGACGACCTCCTATTGTATTGTTAGATGAGGTTACTGCTCATCTCGATGAAAATCGTCGATTAACTCTTTTCCAAGTTTTAAAAAATATGGGAGGTCAGGTTTGGATAACAGGAACGGATAGAGATATTTTTAGTGCTATTGCCTCAGAGACTCAATTTTTTGAGGTTCAGAATGGAAAAGTTCTAACTGATCTCTTAAAACAGAGAGCTTGATCATGAAAAAAATACTGATTTATCAAGATTATGTTGAGTCTAATAATAACGCCCATCTATTGGTAGCTTTTCAAATTGCCTTGCCTAATGCTCAAATATCTTTTTGTGATGTTGATGATATCGTTGAAGGATGTTTAACATTTGAAGTTGATTTATTTGTTATTCCAGGAGGAGAGGATCTCTATTTCTGTGAGGCATTAAATGGGTTAGCAAATATAAAAATAAAAAATTATGTTGAACAAGGAGGATTGTATTTAGGTATATGCGGCGGATCTTATTATGCTTGTTCTCATATTGAATGGAAAAAAGGATGTGATGATGAAATATGTGAGCCTCGTGAGTTGTCCTTTTATGAAGGAACAGCTCATGGCCCTATCTATGAATTTTTAGAAAAGAATAATCCCTCTCATTCATGGGAGCAAGTTGTTCACCTTGCTTATGGTATAGAAGAGAAAAAGACAGGAACGACCCTTTACAGAGCTGGCCCATTTTTCTCTGAACCGAAAAAAGAGAGTCAAACAATTGTCTTAGCTCGTTATGCTGATTTGAAAGGGATGCCTCCTGCTATTCTCTCCTGTTGTGTTGGTAAGGGTATCGCCATCTTGAGTGCTGTTCATATTGAATGTCCCCCTTCATTATATAAAAAAATGATTTACAAACATAAGAATGACTCTTATCAATGGCAGTCCGATAGACTTATAAAATATGAAAAAGAATATCATTGTGATAGAGATTTATTTCATTACGTTTTGGATGTTCTAGACAATGTGTTAAACGAGACATGACAGCCAATATTTTTATATTGAATGATAGAAGCTATGATACAGCGATCTCATTTTTAGAACCTGCTCTTCGGACTCTTTTTAAAAAAACAGTTTCTATTCAGACTGTAGATAAAGAAAGTTTATCGCATCCGGCTATATGGACTCCTGAAAAAAACTTTCTGTTTATTGTTCCACCTATTATGGGTGAAGTTTGTAATTATAACGATATTTTTACAAAAAATATTTACCATCGAGAACGTCATTTTACAGAGCAGGGAGGAATTTCGTGGCGGATTTGTGCCGGCGCTTATCATGCGTTCGAGGCTATGAATTATACGTCGCAAAGTTCTGGAGAAACCACAGAGCAGCGATCATCGACACCACACATTTCAGGAAGAGCTGTTGGCCCTGTTAATGGTTTTGGACGGGAAATTGATCCTAACAATGAACATTCTGATTGTATCGTTGTTCCTGTTGAATCTGAAATCAATGGAAAACATATTATATTTGGAAGTTGCTATGGAAATGGTTGCAGTTTTGAGGTACTAGATCCGCAAACAAAGGTTTTGGCTCGTTACACTCATGATGAAGAAAGGCTTCCTGCCATTGTTGAACACCAGATAGAAAAAGGACTTGTTATTGCTTCAGGAATTGTTCCTCATTACAAATATGAACCAGAAACGATACAACCTCTTGCAAAGCTAAACCAAGCTTTGCAACCTCATGAACCCATGCGGTTACATTTTATGCAGGCACTATTGGGACGAATGGCAATTCATGCTGTACGGTCTGGGTACATTACAGAGAATGATTTAACTATTCCTATGAATCAGGTTCCAGCCTTTCAAAATTAGACTATAAATCCTAATCTCGTAAAGAGAGTTTTCGATAGCTTAAAGCTTCTGCGATATGGTTTTTTCTTAATATTTCAGAAGGGTCTTCATTCTGTTTTGAATTTATGCTTTCGAGATCTGCAATAGTCCGCCCTAAACGTAAAATGCGATGATACGCACGCGCAGAGAGTTTCATGGATTGTGTGGCCTGTGCCAAAAGTTTTTGAGCAGGTTCATCCATAGTCGCAATGCTTTCTAATATATGCCCATTGGCACGAGCATTAATTCTAATGTCGGAATTTAAAGATTCAAATCGAGATTTTTGAATCATACGAGCTTTTAAAACCCGTTGAGCCACTGTGTCTGATGTTTCTGCGGATATGTTTGATTGTAAATCAGAAACTTGAACGGCAGGGACTTCAATTGTTAAATCAATACGATCAAACATAGGCCCTGAAATTTTATTTTGATAGTTGCCACCACATCGAGGGGCTTTTGTGCATTCCATATCAGGATCTCCCAAATAGCCACATCGACAAGGATTCATTGCAGCTATCAATTGAAACTGAGCGGGGTAGTTTACATGATAATTAACCCGAGAGACGAGAACACTTCCTGTTTCTAAGGGTTGACGAAGAGCCTCAAGTGTCACCCGCTGAAATTCTGGAAATTCATCTAGAAAAAGAACACCATGATGTGCAAGTGATATTTCTCCTGGTTTTGCCTTACTTCCACCTCCGATGATGGATGGTTGTGAGGCTGAATGGTGAGGATCACGGAAAGGACGTTCTGAAATTAAGCCATCTTCTGTTAAAGATCCTGCCAATGAGTGAATCATAGAAACATCCAAAACTTCTCTGGGAGAAAGTTTAGGAAGAATTGTTGGAAGGCAGGACGCCAGCATTGATTTTCCTGACCCAGGAGGGCCAATCATTAGCATATTATGTCCGCCAGCTGCTGCAATTTCTAGGGCACGTTTTGCTGTTTCCTGACCTTTTACTTCTGATAAATCGGGGGCAGAAGTTTGCTGTGTCTCTCTTAGCTTTGGTTTTGGTTTTGTAAGAACTTGTGTCCCTTTCATATGATTAATAAATTGCAGTAAATTTGAGGGGGCAAGTAAATCAATATCTCCTGCCCACGCAGCCTCTCCTCCACATGCAAAGGGAACAATTAAGCCCTTGCCTTGTTCAGCAGCATGGAGTGCGGCTGGTAAGACTCCATTTACAGTTCGAATGCTGGAATCCAGAGAAAGCTCTCCTTACGCATTATAATTTTTCATCTCATCATTTGGAATTATGTTCATGACAGCCAAAAGCCCAAGGGCAATGGGAAGATCAAAATGACTTCCTTCTTTGGCAAGATCAGCAGGGGCAAGATTAATTGTTAAGCGTTTTGCAGGAAGAGAAATTCCTAAAGCATGAAGTGCAGCGCGGACACGTTCTCGGCTTTCAGCAACAGCTTTATCCGGAAGTCCTACAATGGAGAAAGCGGGCATACCACTGGCCAGTTGGACTTGTACATCGACATCTAAAACATCAATTCCTTGGAAGGCAACGGTCTGAATATTTGAGATCATTTCATTTTTTCTCCCTCATGTCTTCTTGTGTAACATGAGAACAAAAGGGAAACAAGAAGGAGTGTTTATTTTATTCTAAACGATAGAGAAATTAAAAACACTTATTCAGCTTTTGGAGTAATTAGAACAGATTTATTTGTATATTCGACGTTGTATCCTGTGTGTTCCAATTTTTTAAGAATGAGATCAACAATTTGAGTGCTCACTTCACCTGTAACAGAAGGATCGGCATTCATCAAAAAAGCCCGCCCAAACTTAGAGGCATTAGTACCAGTGAGATCATTTTCATAACGATAAGGCGTTTTAGTGCGGAGGAGGGAAGAAGGAACTTTTTTAAAAACAATAGAATTCCCCTCATCGAGTGTATCTCTGGCATATTCATAGCCAGTAGCCATAGCATGGAGAACACTTAAGGCACCAGCCTTTCGAGTATCTATATTAAAATTAGCCTCAGCATCAGACATCTATTTTTCCTTCTTCTTTTAAATCTTATGGAAAAATACATATAAAGCTATAATACGTCAATAGTTTTTATAAGGGGGTGTTTAGACTCTTCCAAAGAGAGTGAATAGAGAATTTTTTTAATAGCAGTGACTATTGAGGCAACATACGACCTAATTTTTTTCCACCGAGGAGGTGAAGGTGAAAATGCGGGACTTCTGGTTCAGCATACTCTCCTGTATTGGCAATCGTTCGAAATCCATGATCTGCAAGTTTTTGGGATTTTATAATTTCAGAGATACTTGCCAAAAAATCTATTTGTTCTTCAGGTGAGGCATGGTCTAAAAAGTCCGTCAAATCAATGTATGCTCCTTTAGGGACAACAATAATATGAATAGGAGCTTGGGGAGATATATCATGAAATCCAAGAGTATGTGTGCTTTCCAAAACTTTATTAGAAGGAAGGTCTCCCCGTATAATTTTTGCAAAAATATTATTTGGGTCGTAGTCTGCTGAGGTGTTGGGTATAGTTTGGGTCATCGCTACCTTAAGGTTTTCCTTATCTGTACGCTTGAGAATCGATTGTGTTTCTTATTATAGACTTTGTCAGCATCTGAGGCAAGATTTCTGCTTCAGGGCGATCCACATCCTTGTTATAATGGGGAGGATAGTAAACATAAAGGGGAACGCCTGTACGATCAAAGGACTCTAAATAGGCTGTAATATCAGGATTCATAACAGTCCAATCTCCGATGATATATGTTACATTCTGATCTTTAAAGAGAGTTTGAATCTCATGGCTTTCTAAGACAATCTCATTGACTTTACACGTAATACACCATGCGGCTGTCATATTAACAAAAACAGGTGATTCTGATTCTAAGGCTTTTTCTAAAAGCTCTGATGTATAGGTTTTTTGTATAGAAGAGTCTGGGTTTTTTATAAGTTGTGTTGCTTTAAATAAGCCTAAGACACAGAGAATAAGGAGTAGAATTTTGAACCCCTGTCCTTTAGTATTTGATGGCTTATATTTCATAAGCCATAGGATAAATGATATAATCCATATACCCGATAAAACAGCTAACAGGCCTTGTGTTCCAGATTGCTGTACCAAAACCCAACATAACCAAATAACAGTTGCCCACATAGGAAATGCTAAAAACTGTTTGAAGGTTTCCATCCATGCGCCTGGTTTTGGCAAACTTTTTTGAAGGGTTGGGCTGATAGATAGCAGTAAAAATGGGAGGGCTAACCCAAAGCCAAGTCCTATAAAGATAATAAATGTAATGAAAGAAGGTTGAATGAGTGCATACCCAAGGGCAATCCCCATAAAAGGAGCTGTACAGGGTGTTGCGACAATCACTGCTAAGACGCCTGTTAAGAAATCTTTAGTGAGTCCTTTTGATTGTACAAGCTTATCTGAGCCCATCTGAGCCCATCGCCCTGTAATGTCAAAAACACCTAAGAAATTAAGTCCAATTACAAAAAGAAGCCATGATAACCCTAAAATTACGAGAGGATTTTGAAGCTGAAAGCCCCATCCAATTTCAGCGCCTCCAGATTTAAGGGCTAATATAGCGCTGGCAAGTACTATAAAGGAGAGGATAATTCCTCCTGTATAGGACAGGCCATGTTTAATGGCATCTGCACGGTTTTTTTCTGCTATTTTAACCAATGAAAGAGCTTTCATCGACAAAATAGGAAAGACGCATGGCATAAGATTAAGAAGTATTCCGCCTAATATAGCAAACAATAAAGCAGTTAAAAAACTTGAAACAGGTGTGTCACTTTTTATAGGTTTAATGTGTGATTCTTGAAGAAGTGTGCCTTGTGTTTCTGGTTTTTGAGCTGTCTGAATCCCTTTTTTCCCTTGCGCTAAGACACCATGTAGGCTGGGAATCTCTTCAAGAGCTCGATCTGAACGAGGAAAGGATAAGATTGTTTTCGTATCTTCTTGGCGAATTGTAGCAGGATATCCATTTTTTATAATGCCCCAGTCATAAGAAAAGAAGTGAATAGGTTCACTGTTCTTGACTGTTTCAAATGGATTTTTCTCAAGCTCAATTTCAAGTTGATTGCCGCTTTCTTTAAAATCAATAGAATCTTCTAAATAAGATGGTAATTCACGCTTGGCAGCTTCAAAAGCAGGCTGATTGATAAGTTCTTTTTGTTCTCCAATTGGGAGTTCTATGGAGGCTGTTCCTGTTTCAGGAATACAAATTTCTTTGCATACTAGCCAATTAGCTTGAAGGTTCAAATTGATAGTATTGCCTGTTAAATCTTGAGGTAGGGTGACATGGGCGATAAGGCGTGCTGTGTCTTCATAGACAAAATTCATAACACCTTGTATATCGAGTACTTTTGGGGTGGGCCATTGAAAATCACTAATCTCAACCCCTTCAGGGAGATTCCATTGAATTTGAATAGGGAATCCTGAATCTCCTGGATTTTTCCAGTATGTGTGCCAATGTTCGTCAATATTTTGCTCTAAAATTAAATCGAAAGATTGACCTGCGACAGCTGTATTCACGGAGGGAATAAGCTGTATGCGGACATGGTTATTTGATCCCTGATTTTGAGAAAAAGCACTTGGAATACTCAGGGCGATCCAAAAAAGGGCGATCCAAAAAATGCGAAAGGACTGAGATGAACGATGCTTTAAAAATTGTATCATAAATTATACTTCGTTCCTTAGAGGCATTTGTGCTTCATTTTTTTTATAAAATAAATAATTATTCTATGTCTTCTAATAATCGTTCTTTAAAATTTTCTTGTTTATCATAGATTATAATGTCAACACGTCGAGACAAAGTAAGCCGTTCTTTAGGAGATAAGCTATCTGGCAAGGTGTTATAAAGGGCACTTGATAATCCCCTTACATGCATAGGACGATCATAACCACTTTGCTGAATAGCATAGGAAACATTCATGGCTCGTTGTAAAGAGAGATTCCAGTTTGAATTCCAACTTGAGGACGATGAAGGAGGGGTTGGGTCTGCATGTCCAACAATTTCAATACTATTTCTAATTCCCTTTAATAGGGACGATAAGTCTTTGGTAAGTGAAAGGCTTTCTTTGGAAAGTTCTGCTTGTCCCGCAGTAAATAAGAATTGATGCGGAACAGTTAGAATAAGACGGTTTTTAGTGTCGTCCTCATCCTGAGGAAGAATAAAAACTTTCTCAGTTAGATTTCTTTTGGCAAGTTGGTTTGTAAGGAGAGCTTCAAGGTAAGAAAGGTTTAAAGCATGTTTAAACTGAATATGTTCAAGATTAATATCATTAATTTCTCCACGCTGAGCGGTGTTTCCAAGTGATGTAGAAAACTCCATATTCACATGCTCTTTTACATCTTCCCAAACTTCTTGCTTGGGGTTCGCCATAGAAAAAGTCATAACAAAAAATGTCAACATGAGGGCAATTGTATCTGTGAACGTTAGTAGCCATAAGCTTTTAGAAGGGGATTGTTTTAAATTTCTACGTGAAGAGAATCTTCCTGATGTATAGGATGACTGATTTTTAAGAGATGAAGGGGGTAATAAAGAGATCGTATCATGAGGCAATGTCATTTTAAGGCCTCCCTTTATTCGATTTATAGGGACTATAAGGAGTATGTGGACGAATAATAACAAGAACCATATCATCTTGATTTCGTTTAATGTTCCTGTCTTTTTGTGCTCCTAATCCTACGCTGATCCTATCTTCTGGAAACTGTGCGTGTGTGATTTGTTGTCCTAGAGAAGCTACTTTTTGGACTCTGTCCCTTTGTTGTTCGGGGGAAAGAGAAAAAATATTTTCTGATGTTTGAAGGACAAGATCTAACCTTAATGAATTGTGTGGGTTAAAAAGAAGTGTTTTTAAGAGGTTGATAAATGATCCTGTTTCTTGAGACTCCTTTATATGATGTATACGAATATCATGGAGAGAAGTTTGAAGAGTTTTATAGGGAATTTCAGCATAGAATAGTCCTATTTTATCGTCTTTTTGTACATTCTCTAGAGTCTTAAATTGAGATTGGAATAATGTATCAATTTGATCATAGACCGTTCCCTCTCCTGTCGCTTGATCAGGATTTTTTGTTACACTTGGAGCAAGTTCTTGTTGGATAACTCTATGTGCAAATGTGGCTTCAATACTTGCCATGACAGGTTTTATTTTTTCTTCTTCAAAGCTAGAAATACTATTTAAGACGATAAAGAAAGATAAAAGAATAATGAAGAGGGCCAAAGTTTGGAGTGTTATTCCATCTTCGTTTGCTGTTTGTTTTTTAATGATTTTATTTGAGAGTGTCATTTA
>JAJFGT010000061.1 GCA_021776015.1 Alphaproteobacteria bacterium | reverse complement strand
AATTCTGCAATTTGACGAGAGAGAACAGTCGTTGCATCCAAATGTGCAAATGTTGTTGCTGGCGCAGGATCTGTTAAATCATCCGCAGGAACATAGACAGCTTGAACCGATGTAATGGAGCCTTTATTGGTTGAAGTAATACGCTCTTGCAATGCCCCCATATCTGTCGCCAATGTTGGTTGATACCCTACAGCAGACGGAATACGCCCCAAAAGAGCAGAAACTTCGGCACCGGCTTGTGTAAAGCGGAAGACGTTATCCATAAAGAAAAGAACATCTTGTCCTTCTTCATCACGGAAATATTCGGCCATTGTCAAACCTGACAGCGCAACACGAGCACGTGCACCAGGAGGCTCGTTCATTTGTCCATAGACAAGAGCTGCTTTAGATTTTTCGCTATCCCCAGGAACAATAACACCTGAGTCAATCATTTCATGATAGAGGTCATTTCCTTCCCGTGTTCTTTCACCAACACCTGCAAAAACAGAAACCCCCCCATGCCCTTTTGCAATATTATTAATGAGCTCCATAATTGTCACAGTTTTACCAACACCGGCTCCACCGAACAGACCAATTTTTCCTCCTCTTGAGTAAGGACACAGAAGATCAAGGACTTTAATTCCAGTCACGAGCTGCTCTGTTTCTGTCGCTTGATCTGTAAAAATCGGAGCTTTACGGTGGATTGCCCATCTCGTATCAGCTTGAACCTCTTCTCCATCATCAATAGTATTCCCTACAACATCAAAGATACGTCCCTTTGTTACAGGCCCCACAGGAACAGAAATAGGTTCTCCTGTATCTATTACAAGAAGCCCTCGCATCAAACCTTCTGTCGCATCCATCGCAATACAACGTACCACACCTTCTCCAAGATGTTGTGCCACCTCCATAACAAGAATCTTCCCATTGTTTTCAGTCTGTAATGCACTTAAAATTTGAGGAACAGCACCTTCTCCAAACTGTACATCCACAACGGCTCCTAAAACCTGTTGTATTGTTCCTGTTGCTTTTTTCTTCGCCATTTTACTCTTTCCTTTTTTATAAAAAAATTTTTTTATTCATTCTGAGAAGCTTTATTCTTTTCGTACTCAGCTTTCATTTCCTCAATGCTTGGATAATTTTGTGCATTCACCTTACATTTTTTGCTAATCGCAAGAGATGTTAAATGTTGATGACGCTGACGCAAAGCTTGGTATTCGGTTGCCTCTGCATTTTTAAAATCCATAAAGAACCATGGAACTAATAAAAACCAACCAGCTACACCTAGAGCAACATTTTGCCCTGTTTTATCAGTCTTTGGTAATAGTCTCTGTATTTCATTTTCTGCATTCTGAATTTCATAAACCAATGCCTCGCAAGACTTTTCATTATCACCAAATTGGGAAACCATTACAGGATTTGGCGTACGACCACCACATGCAGACAACGACATAATTGATAAAACAATAGTAGCAGTGATAATTTTTTTCATTTTCACATGGCCTCCGCACCTGAAATAATTTCAATCAATTCTTTTGTAATATATGCCTGACGCGCACGATTATACTGTAGGGTTAGATCCTTAATTCTATCATTTGCATTTCGTGTGGCATTATCCATTGCCGTCATTCGAGCTGCCTGCTCTCCTGCAGAGCTATCTAAAAACGCTCTAAAAATTTGTATACTTATATTCTTAGGAAGAAGATGAGCAAGAAGAATAGACTGTTCTGGTTCAAAATCATAAGAAGAGGACACATCAGAAATTTCTGCCTCTGTCTTTTTTAGATCCTTTGATTTTTCATTATCATTTTCAGCCTGAGGCTCAGGAAGAGCAAAGGGTATTAATTGCTGTGCCTTTGGACGTTGCGTTAGAACAGAATGGAATTCATTATAGATCAACGTACACACATCAAACTGATCCGCATCAAATTGAGTTAAAATAAAGCGTGCAACAGTATCAGCATCAGCGTAATCCGTGATCTTTTGCCCTGTCATACTCGTAAAGCTTTCTACGATCTGTTCTCCTCGAATTCTCTTCAAGAGATCACGTGCTTTACGTCCTACACACACTATTTGTACTTTTTTCCCTTGTGACTCAAGTCGATCCACCTCATGTGAAACCATACGGACAAGATTTCCATTAAATCCTCCACATAAACCACGATCAGAACTCACAACAACAAGTAAATGCCGAAGATCACTTCCCGTCCCCACTAACAATTTTGGAGCAGATTCATGGGGAATTCCCTCAGAAACACGGGACATCATACGTGCCATAGCTTGGGCATAAGGCTGACTTGCTTCCGCCTGTTGTTGTGCTTTTTTAAGCTTTGCCGCCGCAACCATTTTCATCGCCGAAGTAATCTTCTTCGTTGATTTCACAGAATCTATACGGTCTCTAAAGTCTCTTAAACTTGGCATTCCTTATTAACCCTTATTTTTCGCTACTCTCATAGCAACCTCAACTTTAATTCAATACAAAACTTTTTAATCTAAGCTGCTTGATCCAATGTTTTTACAAACTGTTCTGTAAACGCTCCCAAGAAACTCTTAATTTTTTCTTCAAGCGCCTCGTCTAATTTTTTCTGATCTTTTATAGATGCTAGGATAGCTTTTCCATTTTCACGAAGATCATCTAACATACGTGTTTCATATTCATTTACAAACTCCACAGGCACATTATCAAGAAACCCTTTCGTCCCTGAATAAATAGAGATGACCTGCTCTTCAACAGGCAAAGGATTATATTGAGTTTGCTTCAAGAGCTGAGTCAATCGTGCCCCTCGTGCTAATAATTTCTGTGTTGTTGCATCTAAATCTGAAGAGAATTGAGCAAAAGCTTCCATCTCACGATACTGAGCCAATTCAAGTTTAATTGTTCCAGCCACCTGTTTCATAGCTTTAATTTGAGCAGCAGATCCCACACGAGAAACCGACAAACCAACAGAAATAGCGGGACGAATTCCCTTATAAAATAATCCTGTTTCTAAAAATATCTGACCATCTGTAATAGAAATCACATTGGTTGGAATATAGGCAGAGACGTCTCCAGCTTGCGTTTCAATAATTGGTAATGCCGTTAGAGATCCCGCACCATGCTCATCATTTAATTTCGCAGCTCTTTCCAGTAAACGAGAATGAATATAAAAAACATCTCCAGGATACGCTTCACGCCCAGGAGGACGACGAAGAAGAAGTGACATTTGACGATACGCAACAGCTTGTTTTGATAAATCATCATAAACAATCAAAGCGTGCAATCCGTTATCACGAAAATATTCTCCCATAGCACACCCTGTATAAGGAGCAAGATATTGCATTGGGGCTGGGTCAGATGCTGTCGCAGCAACAACAATAGAATATTCCATAGCTCCATTGTTCTCAAGTTCTTTAACAAGCTGAGCAACGGTTGATCGCTTTTGTCCTATAGCGACATATATACAATAAAGATGATCTTTCTCGTTTTCTGAAGAATTAACATTTTTTTGATTAATAATGGTGTCCATTGCCACTGCAGTTTTTCCTGTTTGACGATCACCAATAATTAATTCACGCTGACCTCTTCCCACAGGCACAAGAGCATCAATTGCTTTAATACCAGATTGCATGGGTTCATACACAGATTTACGAGGCATAATACCAGGTGCTTTCACCTCAACACGACTAAATGTTTTTGTTTTGATAGGACCTTTTCCATCGATAGGATTGCCTAAACCATCAACAACACGGCCTAAAAGCTCTTTTCCTGTTGGAACTTTAACGATCTCCCCTGTTCTTTTAACAACATCACCTTCTTTAATATCACGGTCATCACCAAAAATAACGATACCAACATTATCAACCTCAAGATTTAGAGCCATCCCTTTAATTCCACAAGAAAACTCAACCATTTCTCCTGCTTGAACATTATCAAGCCCATGAACTCGTGCAACACCGTCCCCAACAGATAGGACATAGCCAATCTCTGCAATATTAATTTCAGCGTTGAAATTAACGATATTATCTTTAATTGTTTTTGAAATCTCTGCGGCCTGAATCTTCATGTTTAATTCCTTTTCTAGCTAGCCTTTTCCTTTAAATATTCTATCCCTGCCACATCTGACTGTGATATCATCTTACGTGTTAGGCCTTCTAATTGACCTCGCACAGAACCATCAATCATTGTGGATCCTACTGTTATTATAATTCCCCCCAAAAGAGTTTTATCAATACAAGATACAATCTTTGTATTCATTCCAAGTACTTTATCAAGCTCGCCTTTAATCACTTTCTCCTGTTCTTTTTTTAGTGGAAAAGGAGATAGAACTTTAACAACTGTATTACCTTGATGTTCATCTCGTACAACATCATAGGCATGAATCATTTCCATCAACTGGCTTAACCGATTATTAGAGGCAAGAATTTTCAAAAAATTAGCTGTAACTTCATGAAATTTAGCTTTCTTTGCAATCGCGTCTATAACTTGAATCTTATCATCACGAGAGATCATCCGATTTTTTACAAAATTGGATAACACATCTCCATCTTCATACATCGCTTTAAGAGAATCTATATCAGAGGCAACAGCCTTATCTGCCTTCTTATCTAAAATAACATCAAAAAATGCCGTGGCATAACGCCTTGCAATAGGACTGATCTGGTGTGTCACAGATAATGGCACGATATATAAATTCCTAGACTTAATGTATTGGGCTTCATGTATTATTTCTCGTTCGATGATGTAGCATAGGAATACTCATCGTGCAAGGGCTATGGGGCTTAATTTTATCGTTTTTTGTTTCTTTTATAGAAGTTCTCCCTCAGCACTTTCTAAAGAAATAATACAAAACGAAACCATTCAAAATTTGGCATACCTATAGAAACTGCTATCAATTTAAATATCACAAGATGTATGACATAGACTTCAAGTGTATAGCGTCCAAAAAATGAAAGCACAGAGTTTTTAAAGGAAAATGTTTTTGATTCAAACCATAGATATAAGCTGACCATAATAGCACTCGACCCACCGAATAAGAGAATCATTTGAAACTGTGTCCAAACAATCCCTGAGATTAATATTTGAGATCCTCCAAAAAATAAGGAGATTAAAATAAGCCATTTCATCACAGTTTGTTTATCAAACCCTAAGGACTCTTTATGACGTGCTATATACCCCAAAAACGCTAACACAATTCCCAATGTTCCATATTCAACCAAATACATAGTAGGAAGCAATAGAACGACAAGAGATAGTGCTCCCATAAACCCATCAAATCGGCTTTGTAGCATCCTTTGAATAAATACATCCAATAGCAATCGAACACATATGATTGTGAACAAGATATTTAATGGGAAAACAGGAAGCCCCACGATAAAACTCATAACAACAAGAATTCCACCACCTACCCACAATACAGTTGATAAATCCCGTGATTGTGCATATCCGATGAGGAAAAACCACATGGGAACACACATCCTCCCAATAAGACGCAACCATTCATTTTCAGGGAAAAAGTAATGTCCCATATGATCAATAATCATAATAAGGAGCGCAACAGTTTTTAACACATCATAAGATGTTACATTCTCAGGAAAACTTTTACGATTAGCTAGATATGCCATAAATAACCCTCTTAAATCACTTTCTCTCTTTTACGCCATTTTTCAATAGTCATCGCAATACGAAGAGCACGTCCAGCACTTAAAGCCATCGCGATCATAACCCCTTCAACACCAACAAAACATAAGCGTCGCAAAAAATAGTTTTTAATAAAAAAGAGAGGTGGGTCATATATCATCTGAATAGCATTTGGCTTACGTCCTTTTTCAAACCAATCTTGTGCCTGTAAGGCGCTATAAACTTCAATTTTAGACCACATATGAGAAAATGATTTCAAAGAAATATGAGCCACATCTCCTTCTAAAAGAACAGGCTTTGATCCATCAAACGTAACAAGCTTATCATGAACAGCGCTATCCCTGAAACCTGCCCGTCTCTTATCATAAAGACGCGCCGTAATATTAACAGGACAAAAACGAGAAGGCGTTAACTCCAGCGCCAAAGAACTAACATGACAAATCCGAAAAGAGTAAGCCCCCGCTCGTGTCTCTTCGGGTGTTTGAAACAGATTTACAACAGAGTCCTTAAGGGATTCTAATATAATTTCATCAGCATCCAGATTTAAAATCCAGTCATGCCGACACAGGCTTTCTGCATATACTTTTTGCTGACCAAACCCTTCCCAGTCTTTATGGTATATACGGTCTGTATATATTTTCACAAGATCAAGAGTTCCATCTGTGCTCCCACTATCAACGATGACTATATCATCAGATAGATCTTTAACACTTTCTAAAACGCGCCCAATACGCTCAACTTCATTGCAGCATATAATAAAGATAGACAATGGAAGAGGCATAATTACGGAACTATTCTTGTGACCCAACATCTTCAAGCAAGTCAGATGAAGGGTATGTGTTCAAGTCAAATTCACGAGCTAACATATGAATCAATAAATCTTCAGAAGCAACACCATCTATCTTGATTCCATTTGTATCTTGATACGATCTGACAGCGTCTTGCGTAATCGGCCCTACCATTCCATCAGCAGGTCCAGGATAGAGCCCTAAATTCATCAACTGATCTTGAATCTGAGCAACAATGACAGAGTCTAAGCTTGAAGTACTATTAATAAAATCTGACAAATGCGAAGACGAAGACTCACTCTGCTGAGAATTTAGATCAGACACTACAACAGGGGCTGGTATTCTAGTCGATCTATCTGTTTGTTGAGATGGAGTCTCCTCGCTCCATGCTGTATTAGACTGCATCCCCAAAACAAGTTTTACATTCGGCTTTAAAACAGAAATTTTACTAATCAAAGAATCGACATCAGATGGGTTTAAATCGAGATCTTTTGCAAGACTTTCAAGAGCTTGGCGTCCCTCAAGGCTTCCTTTTGTCGAAGCCACTTTATACCAGAAAAGCGCTTCATCAGGCTGATTCTTCCCGAGCAATCCATTTTCATAGATTAAACCAAGATTGTAGGCGGCCTCCATAACATCTTGTGTGGCGGCTTCTTCAAAATAATGTGCAGCAATTCCTACATTTTGAGAAACACCAATCCCCTCAATATACGCAATCCCAAGATTGTAGGCGGCTTCAGGATGGTTTAAATGAGCAGCTGTTTTATAAAGATCAATAGCATAAGATTCATCTTTAGGAACGCCGAGCCCTTGATGATACAAAACCCCAAGATTATAACGTGCATTGGCTATCCCAGTATGGGGAGAGTGCTCAAACCGTTGATCGGCTTTTTGATCGCTGTGG
>JAJFGT010000007.1 GCA_021776015.1 Alphaproteobacteria bacterium | reverse complement strand
AACATTGGCTTGTTCTCCATATAAAGATGAAAGCAATTTTTTCTTAAATTTTTCAGGAAGCCAATCATTCAAACGAGTAAAGAGAGCATTGCGACAGGGCGCAAAAACAATAAGAGTTCCTCCATCTTTAACACATGTACTCATATTTATAATCGTAGAGCGTGTATCTTTGACATGCTCAAGAGTTGAACGACTAATGACAGCATCACCATCTTCGCTTCCTCTATAGTCTGTTATATCAGCAACAATGATCTGATTATAATTGTCTTTTGGAGCTTTTTTGAGTTCTTTCTCATCAATATCAATTCCGACAAGATGTATATTTTTATCTGCTTTCATCTGAGGAAAAATAAAAGGGCGTTTTCCTCCTCCAATATCATATATCTTCCAATTTTCTTGAATATGTTTTGGCAAAAGACGCGCATGAAAATCCGTTGTCCCATATACAGACATCGATTTTGGAAGCAATCCATCAAAAGCAAGAGATAATCTTTTATTTAAAGTCCAAAAGAAATTTAAAAGAGTCATAAACATCCAAATTATTAAGGAAAGAATAGTCCCGTTAGGATGCCAGAACAGGGGATTGTAGTCGAGATTTAATTGTATATGAGTTGTAAAGAATTATTTTATTTTTAAATAGAGAGCGAATTATAAGATTCTAATTAATATTTTCTAAAAAATTTGATCATAAAAAAACCTCCTATATGGAGGTTTTTATTTCTATATCTTAAAAATAAGATTTAGTTTTTCTTATGCGGAGGCATTTTTTTCTCTTCAAAGAGAACATGGCAACCAAGCTTTCCTGTTTCAGGATTAATGGCACGCGGATCATATTTACGGAATTTCATTTTTTCCGTTTGATTCCGAGGATTTTTAGAAATGTAATACGTATACCCTGTAGGAGCATCTTTTGCATTCAAACCCGTACTTATCAAACGAATTTTTGTGATTGAACCTTTTTTAGCCATCTTTTAAAACCTTTAATATAATATCTTCTTAGAAATGAAAGACAGAAAATAGCTTTTTTTGATAGAATGTCAAGAGAAAGAGTGAGCTTTACTACTTTCTTTTCTTGTATCCAGATAAAGGCTTTTTGCCCTTAGGCTTGTTTTTAGAAAAAGATTTTCTTTTGGAAGGAAATTTTTCCTTCCTATTTTTACTTTGAAACCCTTCTATATCTGCACCTTTTTCATGCCCCACTAACTCAAAAATAGTACCTCCTGTCATCATATTTGCTTCACGAATCTTTACAGTGACCGTCGCGCCCAAACGAAACACACGGCGACTTTTACGTCCAATCAAAGCATGCTCATTTTCATCATGCACATAAAAATCCTGCGGAAGTGTCCGTACAGGGACCAATCCATCTCCTCCTATTTCTACCAAACGTACAAACAGTCCAAATTTTGCAACGCCATTAATAAGACCTGTAAATTGTTCGCCAACTCGACTTTCAAGATAAGACGCTGTAAATCGATCCATAGCATTTCTTTCAGCTTCCGCTGAACTTCGCTCTGTTGTTGAAATATGTTCAGATGTTTCAGAGATGCGCGCTAGTTCTTGATCTTCAAGGCCTCCATCGCCCAACTCATAGGCTCGAATCAAACTTCGATGCACGACTAAATCAGCATAACGTCGAATAGGAGATGTAAAATGCGCATATTTTTGAAGGGCAAGTCCAAAATGCCCTATATTTTCAGGATGATAAAGGGCTTGAGATTGTGTTCTTAAAATCATCTCACTAATCAGATGAGAATAATCATGCGCCTGAGCTTTTGTGAGGATATGATTCAGTTGAGCTGGCTTAGCAATGCCACTTGGAAGGGTGAACCCAAAACTATCCAAAAAATCACGTGCGCCATCTAGCTTGTCCGCAGAAGGTCTATCATGAATTCTATATAAGCAAGGCGCCTGTTTAAGATCAAGTGCTGTAGCTGCTGCAACATTTGCCAATACCATAAATTCTTCAATTAATTTATGACTCTCTAATCGAACACGAGGGATAACACCTGTCATGAGACCTTTATCATCAATTAAAATTTGACGTTCTGGCATATCTAAATCAAGCGCGCCCCTTGTTTGACGTGCCTGTGAAAGAGTCTCATAAACTCTATATAATGGATTTATAACATCATCCATCAATGCATCTGTGAGAGTGTTCACCTCTCCGTCACGAGCAGCTTGAACCTGTTCATAGGTCAAACGTGCTCTTGATTTCATAAGGCCTCGTACAAATTTTTGCCTTTGTAATATACCATGTTCATCAAGCCACATATGGACTGCAACACACGCACGATCGACATCAGGCATAAGAGAGCACAGATTATTAGATAGAGCTTCAGGAAGCATTGGTAAAACACGATCTGGAAAATATGTTGAATTCCCTCGTGTCCAAGCCTCTTTATCTAGAGCACTCCCTGCTTTCACATAGTGAGAGACATCAGCAATAGCTACAATTAAATGAAACCCGCCTTGTTCATCAGGTTCAGCAAAAACAGCATCATCAAAATCTCGAGCATCTGCTCCATCTATGGTCACTAAAGGAAGATGCCTTAAATCTTCTCTCTGACCCAGATGTGGTACAATCAATCCCACAGTTTCGTCCAAGGTCTCTTTCGAAAATTCTGTTCTTAAATCTTTTTCAAAAAGAGAAATCAAAGAAATAGAACGAGGATCATTTTCATGCCCTATAATTTCACTCACCCGCACACGTTTATTCTTAAAACCTTGAGAAGGAAGGATTTCTGCTGTCACGAGATCTCCGTCTTTTGCTCCCTTCAAATCATCATTATGGAGATCAAAATCATATCGCGCTTTTTTACTAGTAGGGCGTAAAATATAATTCTTGGCTTGTCGAACAACAAGTCCCATAACTTTTCCATTGACTGATTGGTCTAATTTCTTAATCACACGCGCTCTATATCCGCCATCTCCATCAGGGGTTAAACGAGCGAGAACGCGATCTCCAATCTTTAAAGCCATTCCCTTTCTAGGGTCATTCAACACTTCAATATAAGGAGGCACCTGATTATCTTCACTTTCAGGTGAGTCTTGCGTTGGCTTAGCGATAAGATCTCCGTCAGGTGTGACACTCATAACTTCAATAATGGTTACGGAAGGTAATCCCTCTGGGATCATATAGATTTGGCCTGGCTGTCGGACAAGTTGACCCGACTTCTCAAATCGAGATAACAGAGCTTTAAAGTCTCGTCTTTGATCTCCTTTAATACCGAATGCTTTAATAAGTTCACGCTTTGAAACGGGTTCTTTGAGGGCCTTAATATAGTCAAGAATATCTTCTTGAGTAGGAATCTCCATTATGATTTTTTCTTTGCTGTTGATTTCTTTTTAACGGATGGCTTCTTTTTGGCGACAGTCTTTTTCTTCTTAGGGAGGGCTTTTTTAGCTCCTTCACCAGAAGCCTCTTTGGCGGCTTTCTTCTCAGCATGTGCCGCGATAAGGTCAACTGCACGATTAACTCCGATAGTCAAAACATCGTCACCAACTGCCTTTGGAATAGAAACAAAGACACTATCATGCTTCACGAAAGGTCCAAAACGACCCACACCAGCTTGAATCATTTTCTGTGTTTCAGGATGAAGCCCCACATCGCGAGGCAAAGAAAGAAGCTTAACTGCTCCTTCTAATGTGACATCAGACATTTCCATGCCTTTAGGAAGCCCTTGACGCTTTGGTTTGTCTTTACTATCACTTGGAGGAACCATCTCCACATAGGGGCCGTAGGGGCCTTTTTTTAGAAATACGGCTCGACCTGTATCTGGATGAAACCCAAGTTCAGAAGGCTCTACACGAACAGCCTCACTTCCATCTTGAATAGACAGTGGGCGAGCCTCTTTACAGTCTGGATAATTCTCACATCCAATAAATGCTCCGTTCTTAGAAAGCTTTAAGGAAAGGGTTCCTGTAGCACATGAAGGGCATTTTCGAGGCTCAGGGGTCTCTTTTGTAACAGGGAAGAAGTGCACAGCTAATTCTTCATTTAGATAGTCAATGACCTCTTTGATCCGAAGTTCTTTTGTTTCATCAACGGCTCGTTTAAAATCAACCCAGAAAAGATCAAGAGTGTCTTTCCATGAAACATGACCCTCTGTAATCGCATCAAGTTGTTCTTCCATATTAGCTGTAAAATCGTAATCAACATAACGACTGAAAAATCGTTTTAAAAATTCAGTAACAATACGCCCTCGATCTTCAGGAAAAAATCTTCTGGACTCCATTTTAACATAATCTCTGTCTCGTAAAACTTGTAAAATAGAGGCATAGGTTGAAGGTCGTCCAATTCCTTTCTCTTCCATGACTTTAACGAGAGAGGCCTCTGTATAACGAGGAGGCGCCTGTGTAAAATGCTGGTTTGGCGTCACAGAGAGTGTCTTTAAAGCATCCTGTTCAAGCAACGGTGGTAAACGACGATCTTCATCCTGTCCTGATTTACTAGATTCATCAGATTTTTCATCATCCTTGCTTTCACGATACAGTGTCAAAAACCCGTCAAAAGCAATTGTTGAACCTGTAGCACGCAAGATGACATCATCTGTTCCATCAGAAATATCTGCGCTAACCTGATCAACCAGAGCATCTTCCATCTGGCAAGCAATTGTCCGTTTCCAGATCAACTCATAAAGCTTTAATTGCGCTTCATCCAAATAAGGGCGCATAGATTGAGGCGTACGATTTAACTCTGTAGGACGTATTGCTTCGTGAGCTTCTTGAGCATTCTTAGCTTTACTTTTATAAGCACGCGGTGAGCTAGGAAGATACTGAGAACCAAAATCTTTAGCAATTACATCTCTGGCCTCTGCAATAGCCTCTCCAGATAAGGTAATCCCATCAGTCCTCATATAGGTAATCAGTCCAACAGTTTCCCCCTTAAGAGTGACACCTTCATAAAGCTGTTGAGCTAAGCGCATCGTCTGACTTGCTGACAATCTAAGCTTACGAGAAGCTTCTTGTTGCAATGTTGAGGTTATAAAAGGTGCGTATGGTTTCCGACGCATCTGTTTCTTTGTTACAGATTGGACTAAAAGATTTTTATGAAGGACTCTTTCAACAGCGGCTTTTGCATCAGCTTCTTTGCCAATATCCAGTTTATCAAGTTTGTTTCCTGCCAAATACGTTAAACGTGCAAGAAAAGGAGCCCCTGCTGACGTTTGCAATTGAGCCTCAATGGACCAATATTCATCTTCTATGAATTTTTCAATTTCGGATTCTCTTTCACAAATCAAACGTAATGCTACAGATTGCACACGCCCTGCTGACTTAGACCCAGGAAGCTTTCGCCACAAAACAGGAGAGAGATTAAATCCAACCAGATAATCAAGAGCTCGCCGTGCCAAGTATGCTTCAACCAGAGATGTATCAACCTGACGCACATGATCAAAAGCCTCACTCACAGCTTTTTTTGTAATCTGATTAAAGGCTACACGAAAAACTTGTTTATCTTTTAAAAGATTCTTTTTATCCAAAAGCTCTCTGACATGCCATGCAATAGCTTCTCCTTCCCTATCAGGGTCCATTGCAAGATATAATGTTTGTGCATCCTTAAGGGCATCAGAAATTTCTTTCATCGTTTTCTTCCCTCGAGCACTCACATCCCACTTCATCTCGAAAGCATTACTAGGATCAACAGATCCGTCCTTGGAAGGCAGGTCTCGAACATGACCCATAGACGCCAAAACTTTATAGTCTTTTCCAAGATATTTATTAATGGTTTTGGCTTTTGATGGTGACTCAACAATCACAAGATTTCGTGCATTCACAGTCTAATATCCTCTCTATAATTCCTTATTCACCAATCCAACTCGGTTTCCTGGTAATCTTTGTAGGCGTCCTGCAATCTCTAAATCCAAGAGAACAGATTGAACACCTGATACGCTCACATGACATGCTCTTACGATTTCGTCAACAGCTATTGGCAGATGAGAGAGCATAGACGCCACTTTTTCTGGGTCAAGCTCAGAGTTAATCTCTAACTCAGAGAATTCCTCTACACATCCTTCAAAACAATCTTGTTCAACCATAGGATCAAAAAGCATCGAAGAGGGTTGAGAATTTGAAGGGGCTATTTTTGATGATATCAATTGATTTAGAACATCATCAACTGTTTCTAATAGAATGGCTCCATCTTTTAAAAGCTTATTGGGGCCGGCAGCGCGAGGATCTTCAGGAAATCCTGGGACAGCAAAAACATCTCGTCCCTGCTCTGCAGCCAAACGTGCGGTAATTAACGATCCTGAACGTATACTCGCTTCAACAACAATAATCCCCTTTGATAGTCCAGAAACAATCCGATTACGACGAGGAAAATGCTGCGCCTTTGGTTGGGTTCCAAGGATATTTTCAGAAATAATTAATCCATGTTCTTTGATGGACTCATATAATTGTGTATTTTCTTGTGGATAGACAATATCAGCACCACCTGCAACAACAGCCCATGTTCCTATCGTTGAGTTCAAACTTCCCTTATGAGCTGCCGTATCAATACCTCTTGCAAGACCTGAAGCCACAACAATGCCATGAGCATTAAGTTCTTTAGCAAGTTTTTCTGTAAAACGACGGCCATTTAAGGACGCATTCCGAGCGCCAACAATCCCTATGACTGGCTGACTTTGATTTATCTTCCCTTGTCCTAAAAGCGTTAAAACGGCAGGAGCATCATCAATAAATGATAAATCACTGGGATAATCTTCATCACAGGACAAGCAAAATCGTCCTCCAAGTTTTTGAACAGCTTCTATTTCCTTACAGGCCTCAGACTCAGAATAAATACGAATGGGGTTTTTGCGTCCTCCTCTTAAGCCTAGTTCGGGAAGAATATCCAATGCTTTTTCTGCTGTTTTATATTTTGAGATCAAACGACGAAATGTCACAGGCCCTACATTTTCACTTCGATATAATCTAAGCCATGAAAGACGTTCCTTATTTAAAGCACCTTTCATATTTTATCTTTCTTAAGTTTGATTTGAGCCTCTTCTCCATTGAGAAGTCTTTTTATATTCTCATGATGGCGAATAAAAACAAGAAGGGCTAGAAATCCAATTATAAAAACATATTGAGAGCCCCCCAAAAGCACAGAAAACACAGGAGCAGATACCATGGCGATCAAAGCAGCTAAAGAAGAAATTCTAAATAAGAATGCCGAAATCAACCATGTTATACAGCTTGCCACACCTACAGGCCATGACAATGCTAAAAGCACCCCAAGCGTTGTTGCTACACCTTTCCCTCCCTTAAATTTAAGCCACACAGGAAAGACATGGCCCAAAACTGCCCCAATAGCGACAATGCTTCCATCAAGATCTTTGAAAACATAAAAAGCCAATAGAACCGCAATGGCTCCCTTAGCACCATCCAAAATAAGCGTAGCAATTGCTAATCCCTTATGCCCTGTTCTCAAAACATTTGTAGCTCCAATGTTACCAGAACCAATTTTACGGATGTCCTCACCACCAAATAGAAAACACAAGAGCAATCCAAAAGGAATGGCTCCAAATAAATAGCCCATTAGAAAAGAAAGAATGATCTCCAATATCATTAGTATTCCTCTGATAAAATAAGGTCAAAAATCGCCATTCGAACAGGAAGACCATTTGCCATTTGCTCAAAGATCTTTGATTTTATAGGGTCATCTACGACATCATCTGCAATTTCAACATTTCTATTCATAGGTCCAGGCTGAAGAACAATCGCATCAGATTTTGCAATAGAAAGTCTTTCCTGTGTTAATCCATAGTCCCGAAAATACTGAGCATCATCTGGTATATCGGCAGCCTCCATGCGCTCTTTTTGATTACGGAGCATCATGACAGCATCACAACCAACAAGCCCCTCTTCCAGAGTATCAAAAGATGTCACATGAGCATATTTTGAAACGTCAGGGCACAAAGCAGGGGGAGCGATAATATGAATATCTGCACCCATTTTTCCAAGAAGCTCTATATTTGAATTTGCCACACGACTATGAATAACATCTCCGCAAATAGCGACCTTAAGCCCTTCAATGCGCCCCTTTAAACTCTTCAATGTATACGCATCAAGTAATGCTTGAGACGGATGTGCTCGCCAACTATCTCCTGCATTAATAACAGGGCATTCCATAGAATTTTGAACAGTATAGGGCGCCTTAAATTCATGATGACGCACGACAACAGCATCAAATCCATACCCCGAAATACATCGTAATGTATCTGAAAAAGTTTCTCCTTTTGAAAGAGAACTAGAAGAAACATCCCAATTTACAATTTTTGCTCCAAGTCTATAAGCAGCCATTTGAAAAGAGGTTAGCGTTCGTGTTGAATTCTCAAAAAACATTGTCAGAATCACTCGATCCGAGAGAATATTAGTATATTTTTTTTGTTCGCTTTTATCAGATTTAAGGAGATTTTTATAGAAATCAGCTCTCTTTAAAACAAGTTTAATATCTTCAATATTTAAGCTTTCAATATCCAATAAATTTTTCATTTCATATCCTTAAGTTTGAGGCTTATTTAAGAAACACAGGAAAGGTTTGTGTACTCATCACAAGTACAATACCAATAATAAATCCAGGCCCTGCAGGAATTTTTAAACGGTGGATATTAAATACTCCTGTTTTTTTCGAGTGAATGTAGGCAACAATCAACCCATGGATCAATCCAGCTATTGCCCCCAACGTCATAGCAAAAGTCACATGACTTAAACCTAACCAAAGTCCTGCCGCACCTAAAAGTTTTACATCTCCAAGCCCCAAAGATTCCATCTTATAATATCTATTTCCACAATAACGGATAACCCATAAAATTCCGTACCCAAAGATTCCACCCAAAATAATATTAAGAGGATCTAGAACTGAAAATTGTAAGCTTGCATGAAAAACAATGGCCAATCCTGCAAAAGGAAAAACATACTTATTAGGAAGAAACATTGTTTTGAAATCGATGACTGCCAACATCCCAAGTAAAATGATAGCGGCTAACAATGAGAAGAATGCAATCATAAATAAAATAAAATCCATAAGACAAACGCTATTCGGTTCTGGGGTAGAGATCAAGAGTTTAAAATTTAACGTACTATCAATTTATAAACAACAAAGACAATTCAAAAACTTCTAAAATATCCATAAAATGCAGGCTTTAATTAAGAGCTCCTTTAGTTTTATTTGTTACTCTGAGAGTGGATTAAAGCATCAAAAAGGAGAGCTATGCTAGCTTATATAAGAAACTGTATAAAAAAATGGACGTGTGAAAAAGATGGCTCGACAGCCATTGAATTCGCTATGATTGCCATACCTTTTACTTTTATTCTGATTGGAATTATTGAGCTCTCTCTTTACTTTGCAACAACAACAGTTCTTCATGGAGCAACAGAAGGTGCTGCACGCCTTGTCCGAACAGGTCAAGTACAACAAACGAATGGTGATCCACAAGCTATGTTTGAAACTGAAATGTGCGATCTTGCTCGTCTTTTAATCCCATGTAATAAGATTCAATATGAAGTTATCACTCTGAATGATTTCAGTGATTTTGCAAACCACCCTGTACAGTATGATGCTGATGGTGATTTAATCTCTAACGGTTTTGCCGCAGGTGATGTAAATGATGTTGTCCTCATTCGTGCTATCTATCGCTACCCTTTTATTACACCTCTTCTTGGACCTATTCTTGGTGAAGGGACTGATCATTCAAAACTTATCCTCTCGACTATTGTCTTACAGACAGAACCTTACGATTTTGATGGAGGAGGAGCATAGATTATGAAGGTACTCAGAATGATAAAAAGATGGATCAAAGAAGAAAATGCAACAGCACTCCTTGAAGCTGTGATGCTTTTTCCTGCCCTTATAACCTTATTGATGGGAACATTTGATCTTGGTTTAGGAATTTCTCTCAATCAAAAAACAATCACATCATCTCAAGTAGCAGCAGATCTTATCTCTAGAAATAAATCTGTTTCACTCAGTGATGTAAACAACATCATCGAAGCTTCACGTGTGACCTTCGAACCGTATCAGCTCAATCAATTTGGAATTGATGTTGTCAGTATAGAATTTGATGCAAGTGGCGACCCTCAAATTCTTTGGAGAGAAACACGAGATATGCCTCCCAATGATGATCCTATTAATAGTACTATTGGACTAGGGGATGAAGGAGAAGGTATGATCATCGTAACCGTCAGGTATACTTATCAGCCCTTTTTTACACAACTTTTTACCGATAGCTTCAATCTTCAAGAAATTGCTTTTTCACGAGGTCGTCGTAGTTCAACCGTAGAATGGAAATCATAGATCATGTTTAGTAAACTTAAAAAATATACAAAAAATTATATCAAAAACACAGCTGGAGCAACAGCCATGGTCTTTGCCATTGCTATTCCTGTCGTTATTGGAGCAACAGGAATGTCTACAGATCTTGCTTTTGCCTATTTGATTAAACAACGCTTAAGTCATGCTCTTGATGCTGCTGCTGTAGCGGCTGCAGCTTCTTCCAATGAAGGCGGTGATATACAAAACAAAGTTGATCAATTCTTTGCACAAAACTATCCACCTGCAAAACTTGGAGCGACATCAACTGTAACCGTGACTGTCAATGGATCAGATATTAGTGTCTCTGCCACAGCGCGCTATGACACATATTTTGCTAAATTCTTGGGTGTTGATGAAATTGATATCTACGCAGAAAGTACTGTAGCCAGAGAGATTGTGGGGCTTGAAGTTGCTCTAGTTCTTGACGTTACAGGCTCTATGGGAACAGTTATTGATGGTGTTGCCAATATTGATGTTCTTAAAACAGCTTCCACAAGCTTTGTAGACATCCTTTTTGATCGTACTGTTTTTGCAGATACAATTAAAATCGGAATTGTGCCTTATGCTACAGCTGTTGATGTTGGTCCCTATGGATTAGGTTTAAATCCAGATGGTAGTACCTACGGAACCCCCTTTGTAAACAATCCTGATAATTTAACATTTGATCAATCTCAAAAATTTGCTTGGT
>JAJFGT010000060.1 GCA_021776015.1 Alphaproteobacteria bacterium | reverse complement strand
TTCTGTCACAAGTTTGAAATCTACCAGTGAAACATTCTGAGTTGGAACACGGATAGACACACCATCAAGCTTACCATCAAGCTCGGGAAGAACACGCCCGACAGCAAGAGCTGCACCTGTCGAAGTTGGGATCATATTACTTGCCGCACCACGAGCACGATGAAGATCACTATGCATCGTATCAACAATCCTTTGATCTCCCGTATAGGAATGAATGGTTGTCATGAAACCATGCTTAATACCTATTACTTCATTAAGGACAAAGGCAACAGGCGCAAGACAGTTTGTTGTACAAGATGCATTAGAAACGACTTTATGCTCTGCTTTTAATTTATCACTGTTTACACCATAAACGACTGTTAAATCTTCTCCTTTAGCAGGGGCTGAAATAAGAACCTTCTTTGCACCCGCCTGAAGATGCTTATTTGCATCATCACGAGCCGTAAAACGCCCTGAACATTCAAAAACAATATCAATATTCATTTCTTTCCATGGAAGTTTCGTAGGGTCAGCTTCTCGAACACTTTCAATTCTTTTACCATTCACAATAAAAGTATCTTCATCGTCATCTTTAATTTCAAAAGGAAAGCGTCCATGTGTTGTATCATACTTAAGAAGATGAGAATTCGTTTTCACATCGGCGAGATCGTTGATCGCGACCAATTCAATATCTGTACGTCCACTTTCAAATAGAGCTCTACATACAAGGCGTCCAATACGTCCAAACCCATTAATCGCTACCCTAATCGCCATTTTATTTTCTCCTTATTGATTTAATCCATTGTGGGCGGCATCTACAATCGCATCTGCTGTGATCCCAAAATATTTATATAGTTGATCTGCAGGTGCAGATTCTCCAAATCCTGTCATACCTATAAAGGAGCCATGTGCTCCTATAATTCTATCCCAGCCTTGACGAACAGCTGCTTCAACAGCAACTTTAACACTGCTATTACAAATAAGATGTCCTATATACTCTCTGTCTTGTTCCCAAAAAAGATCCATACATGGAACAGAAACAAGGCGCACAGAAACCCCTTCATTTACAAGTTGATCATAAGCATCTTTAGCAATTGAAACTTCTGACCCAGACGCAAAAAGAGTTACTTTGGGGTCAGCAGAGGTTTCAAAAAGAGTATAAGCACCTTTAGAGCAAGCATTTTGAGGTGTTGAGGAGGCCAGTGTTGGCAATGCCTGACGTGTCAAAGCCATAACAGCGGGAGCATGGGTATTTTTAAGAGCAAGCTCCCAACATTCTGCTGTTTCTACACCATCACAAGGACGGTAGGTATAACAATTAGGGATAGCTCTCAACGCTGCCAAATGCTCAACGGGTTGATGCGTCGGGCCATCTTCTCCTAATCCAATTGAATCATGGGTCATAACATGGATAACCTGCACTCCCATCAAAGCCGCTAAACGAATAGCTGGGCGGGCATAATCTGCAAATTGTAAAAAGGTTCCAGAGTAGGGGACTACACCTCCATGAAGGCTCATACCATTCATAATAGCTGCCATACCATGCTCACGAACACCATAATATATATAACGTCCATTATATTGATTGTCAGCTTGGACTCCTTCTTCAAGTCCTTTTACAATTGTATTATTTGAACCTGTTAAGTCAGCAGATCCGCCCAGAAGAGAGGGAAGGGCAGGAACAAGAGTTTCAAGTACTATCCCTGAAGTCTGACGTGTTGCCTTCTTTGGTTTATTTTCAAAAAAACTATCTTTCACTTCTTGAGTCTTAGATTCAAGAACAGCTTGATCTAAACCTGATTGAGTAGAAAGAAAGATTGTTTTTTGAGTAGATCCATTCAATCGAGTTTTCCACGCATCATATTCCAATAAACTCTTTTCTGGGGTAGAGCGCCATGCAGAAAGAATATCTTCTGGGATATCAAATGGACGATGAGTCCAACCCAAATTCTTACGAGCTCCTTGAATCTCTTCTTCACCCAATGGTGAACCATGTGCAGCAGCAGAACCTTCTTTTGTCGGAGCTCCAAATCCAATTTTAGTTTTACAAGCAATTAAACTCGGAGTATTTGTTTTTTGGGCCTGTATAATAGCTTTTTCAATAGCATTCGTATCATGACCATCAATTTTTTGTGTATCCCAGCCATATGCGTCAAAGCGCTTACACACATCTTCTGTAAAAGAAATGGATGTGTTTCCATCAATAGAAATATCATTATCATCATAGAGAACTATTAATTTAGAGAGTTTTTGATGTCCTGCAAAAGAACAGGCTTCATGAGAAACACCTTCTTGAAGATCTCCATCACCAGCCATAACATAGGTATAATGGTTAACAAGATCCTTATTGAAACGCGTTGTTAACATAGCCTCAGCAAGAGCAAAACCGCACGCTGCTGAAATCCCCTGTCCCAAAGGACCTGTCGTCATTTCAATTCCACATTCCACATCAATTTCTGGATGACCTGCCGTTTTACTATGGAGCTGTCTAAAATTTTTGATTTCATCCAAGGTCATTTTTTCATACCCAGTAAGATAATTAAGGGCGTAAAGAAGCATGGAGCCGTGCCCACCCGATAAAATAAAACGATCTCTATCTACCCAAAAAGGGTCTTTGGGGTTAAATTTAAGAAACTTTGAATATAAAACAGTCGCTACATCGGCCATTCCCATAGGCATTCCAGGGTGCCCTGAATTTGCTTTCTGAACAGCATCCATGGCAAGAGCACGAATAGCGTTTGCCATTGTTTTTAGTTGAGTTTCAGAATATGTTTGAAGAGAGACGTTATTTTGTAGAACGTTGTGTGCAGATTGGCTCATATTTTTAACTCGCTATTGGCTCCTATTTTGGGTTTATATGTACTTTATATATTAAAGTGATCTCAAGATGCACATGGAAATCTATTTGGTCAATAGATGTGACTACTTTTTTAAAGATTATTGACCCCTTTTAGTAAAAGCTGTTACATCAGAATAGATATATAGAAGATTTTTGAATAAAAAATTAGGATTTGATAAAATTATGGGACTTGAAGCCATCAAAAAATCGTTAGTCAATCTGGATCAATCGCTTAATGAACTTGAGGGCGTTATAGATTGGAGAGAAGAAGTATATCAAAATACGTTAAATCAACAGGCAGATATATTTAGCCAAGAAAAAGAATCTGTTCAAACATCCGGTATTGAACGTGAAGAAATGGTTCAAAAACTAGATGAGATCATTGTAAAAGTGTCTGATGTTTTAAAATAAAAACAAAAAACGAAGAGGTGTAAAATAAAATGGCGGAAGTTACAATCACAGTAAATGGAAAGCATTATGGGGTAGCCTGTGATCAAGGGCAGGAAAGTCGTGTTTCTGAACTAGGGACGTATATTGATGAACGTTTGAAAACAATCGCATCCGCAGGAGCGGCAACAACTGAGTCTCACTTGTTGGTTTTGACGGCTCTTGTCCTTGCTGATGAAGTGCATGATTTACTCGAGGCTGTCAATCAAGGGGGGCAACAAATAGCACAATCTCAATCTGAGTCAC
>JAJFGT010000059.1 GCA_021776015.1 Alphaproteobacteria bacterium | reverse complement strand
GAGATCTAAATCTAAATTTTTTCCCATGTAGAAAACCCCTTTCCCATTCTCTTTTTCTCACTCTTTATTAGATATATCACAGAAAGTGTTAATATTCAGTATTTTAATTGGTTTTTTTAGTCTGGAATCCACTCTTTTTGTAGAGCATCTAATGTTCCTTCTTGAATAGAAGATCGAATATCTTTCAGAAGACAACTCATAACAGCAATATTATGTTGGGCTAAGATTTGCCCGCCAAGAGACTCTTTTGCTTTAAAAAGATGATGGATATAGCCTTTTGAATATTGAGAAGAAGCCGCAATTCCAAGCTCTGGGCAGAGAGGGTCTTGATCATTTTTGTATTTAGAGTTCAGAAGATTTAAACGCTCACTAGGGGCACCTTTCATTAAGGCCCACCCATGGCGCGCTATCCGTGTTGGAGAGACACAATCAAAAGTATCTATGCCTAAACGTACACACTCAAAAACATCACGAAAAGTTCCAATACCTAAAAGATGAACAGGTCGATTTTGTTCAATATGAGGCATACACCATGAAACAATTTCAAAAAATTGATCAAAATTTCCACCAAATGTTCCTCCAAGAGCCGTTCCAAAAAAAGGACGACTTGCAGTATAGGCTGAACTCTCTTCTCTTAAATTTTGGAAAACACCCCCTTGGACAACACCGTATATAGCTTGTGCGCCATTATCTTTTTCTTCAAAGGCTTTTAAAGAACGGTCACCCCAACGGTGACTCATATGCATAGAATCTTCTGTATATTGTTCAGAAACATGCATAGCTGTACATTCATCTAACTGAACAACAAAGTCTGCGCCTAATTTACGTTGAATTTCCATAGCGGATTCAGGTGATAAGAAAAGAGGACTTCCATCCTTATAGGATCTAAAGGCAGCGCCCTCTTCTGTAATCTTTGTCAGAGATTGCTTTCTGGTTGTTTTATTATTCCGACATTTAATTTCATCGGCATTAACACCCTCACCCATTGAATAAATCTGAAATCCCCCGCTATCCGTAAGAATAGGGCCCTGCCAGTTCATAAACTTATGAAGTCCACCCATCTTTTCTACAATATCTGCCCCTGGCTGAATCATAAGATGGTAAGTATTAGCTAGAATGAAATCAGCTCCAGCCTCTTTAACTTGATGAGGATGAAGACCTTTGATGCTTGCTTTCGTTCCACAAAAGATAAAATTAGGCGTGTCAAATCCACCATGAGGTGTTTCCATACGGCCTAAACGTGCTCGAGACGATGGGTCCTTATGGGTAATATCAAAAGAAAAGTTTGGATAAGAAAGGCTCTTAGAACGACTCAGAAAATCCATATCTGGCCGAGTGTTCATACGTGTAGCCTATTCTAAATAATTATTAGGATTTTTGTTGAGCAGCAATAGCATTCTCAACTTGTGCCTTGATTGGACGCAAAGCAGAATCAAGCTTCGTTTTAGCTGTGTCCATCAAATAAGAATCTAAACCACCCTTGTGATCAATTGTTCTTAGACCTGCAACACTTACTTTAACACGAACAGAACGCTTTAAAGATTCACTATAAAGACTTGTTTCCTGAATATTTGGTAAAAAACGTCTCCGTGTTCTATTTAACGCGTGAGAGACATTATTTCCAGATTGAGGCCCTTTACCTGTTATAACACAACGACGACTCATTCTCTTTATCCTTTTATATACTATAAAAAATATTTATTTTTGTTCTTCAAGTGTGAATAGATACTGTGTAACGGCAGGAAAAGTCAAGCTTATATTTAATATATTTGGCACAATTTTATAAAAATAAAGCTTTATATCCCCATAACGATGCAAAGAGTATCCCAATCCATAGAATGGTGGCAACAACCAAAAAATAACTCATGTATTTTATCTTCTCAATATTCATTTGTGCGGGGACTGTCTTACCGCCTATCCATGGGCGCTTAATTACCCATAAATCTATATCTTTAGCAGGTCCTCCAAGAACTATATTCATGGCACGGGCAACAATATTCAAATAAATAAAATAAAGAGGAGAAAAGAACAATGCTTTTATCGCACGCCCGACATGTGAGGAAGGAACAAAAAGAGTGGAAAGAATAAAGATAAGCGCCAACAAAGGCAGTGAAAGAAAAGAAAGAATTCGCAGGAGGGAAAAAGCTATTGAATCTGCGCCTCGACCAGCCCCTTCTCGTCCAATACGCCAAACGACATAGCCTAAGCCAGAAACAAAGAAAAGCCCTATAAAACCTCCCAATAAATATCCTAATGAAGGAAGAAGAATCATCCGCTCAAACGAGAGTAAAGAAAAATTAGATGCTGTCCGTATCATACCAGACTCATCCATGGCATTAAGATCAATTCGAGAGGATGCCGCGACTGTGAAGTAAGCTGTGCCGCCTTTTTTATCTGTGGGATTTTTAAGGGCTTTATAAAGATCTAACATCATCCGCCAATGGGCACCAGAAGAGAGCGCTAAAGCAACAATAATAACGCTGGAAGCTCCATAGAAAGGATAGGCATCGACCAGAAGCTCTCCAGAAAAACTGATGAAAATGGAAATAAATAGGACAAATACTGTAAATCCTGCGCCTCGAAAAGAAAGAGCACTATCCGATCGGCTCTGTCTAAAAGCTTTTTCAACAAAAGAACTCAATACAGAGTCGAGGATTACCCAGAATAGAGGAAGAGCTTTCTTTTTTAACCCTCCATATAAAAAACCAAAGACACTTACAACAATCAAAGCTATAAGCAAAATACTCACTCGTTCAGGAAATTGAACAATAAGATTTTCCCAAAAGTCAGAAATAATATTTGAGGTTTGACCAGTATTCATAGTATCAAGGATATCATGAGTTTTTTTCAAAATATAGACCCTCTTGAGGATCTACCGTTTGACATTGATCAACGGATAAGTAACAAAGCCAAACATATGGCTCTTCGTGTTAATTACATGACAGGGCGCATTGAACTTGTCATCCCCAAGAGAGCCTCCATGAGATCAGCAACACAATTTGTTTTGCACCATCAAGATTGGATTGAAGAAAAACAACAAACAATTCCAC
>JAJFGT010000058.1 GCA_021776015.1 Alphaproteobacteria bacterium | reverse complement strand
TTTTTCTATCTGTTTTATAAAAAATCATAGAACAGTAGAAAGCGTATGATCCCTAATGGAATATAATCACCCCGATCTTTGGCGTTCCGTTTTTCCCAAAAAAATAGGAGAACATCACAAATATGATCATGGCCATGCTGTTATCTATGGAGCTCCTAAGTTAACGGGTGCAACACGTCTCGCTGCAGAGGCCTGTGCTCGAATGGGAACGGGACTTGTAACAGTTCTCTCTTCTCCAGAAACGGCGGCTATATATCGAACGAGCCTCCCTTCACATATCCTTGTCAGAGATGACATCAATTGGTCTGATGAAAAGGTAACAGCTAAACTCTATGGTTCTGGAGGTCTCTCCATAACACCAGATTATATGTCCGTATTACCCACAATTCTCGATGCAGATGCGTTAAAAAATTTGCCTTCTATACTTTCAGAAAATTATATTTTAACACCCCATGAAGGAGAGTTTATTAAAGCCTTTCCTGATTTGAAGGGAACAAGATCAGAAAAAGCCTTAGCCGCCGCAAAAAATATCAATGCTCATATTGTTCTGAAAGGCGCAGAGACTATTATTGTAGCTCCAGATGGGCGCATTTTATTAAATGATCATGCCTCACCTTATTTGGCGACAGCAGGGACAGGGGATGTCCTTGCGGGAATGATTACAGGGCTGCTTGCGCAGAAGATGCCTATTTTTGAAGCCTGTGCCGCTGCTGTTTGGCTTCATGGTGAAGCCTCTCTTCAAATAGGTGCTGGGTTAGTGGCCAGTGATTTGCCCGATAAGCTTTTGGAAATATTACCAACCTCATAAAATCTCTCATTAAATATCAATATGGATATTTTTTAATTGATTTCTTTCTCTCTTTTGTCTTCTATAGCGCACATGGAAAAGAATACTCATAAAACAGATGTTATTATTATTGGAGCAGGACCCGTGGGACTGTTTGCTGTATTTGAACTAGGGCTTTTGGATATGAAAGCACATCTAGTCGATATTTTAGATAAGCCTGGCGGGCAATGTGCAGAACTCTATCCTGAAAAGCCTATCTACGATATTCCTGCCTATCCCATTATTTCAGGTCAGGAATTGACGGATCGTCTTCTGGAACAAATCAAGCCCTTTTCACCTGTTTTTCACCTTCAGCAAATGGCAGAAAAACTAGAAAAGCTTGAGAATGGAAACTGGCAACTAACGACAGATGATAAAATTGTAATTGAAGCCCCTGTGATTGTGATTGCAGCTGGAGGAGGTTCTTTTGTTCCCAAAAAGCCTAACATTCCAAACCTAGAAGCCTATGAAGGACGATCTGTTTTTTATTCAGTGAAGAAAAGAGATATATTCCGAGAGAAGAATCTTCTAGTTGCTGGAGGAGGGGATTCTGCATTGGACTGGACACTGAATTTACAGCCTCTTGTAAGCAAGCTGGCGCTTGTACATAGACGTGATGAATTTCGGGCAGCACCAGATAGTGTTCATAAAATGCGCACCCTCGCAGACAATGGAAAAATGAAAATTCATGTGGGAGATATTAAAGAGCTCCATGGGGAAGCAGGGCAGCTTGAGGCTGTTACTATTCAAAAGCGAGGCGAAGATCCCTATCAAGTTGAGTGTGATACATTGCTAGCTTTTTATGGTTTAACAATGAAGCTAGGCCCGATTGCTCATTTTGGATTAAATCTGCATGAGAATTTAATTTCTGTTGATACTGAAAAGTTTGAAACATCAGAGCAAGGTATTTTTGCTATTGGAGATATCAATAATTATGCAGGGAAGTTAAAACTAATTTTATCGGGCTTTCATGAAAGTGCTTTAATGGCTCAAAAGGCGTTCCGATATGTGTATCCTGATAAAAAACTTCGGTTTCAATATACAACATCTTCCACGGATCTTCAGAGTAAGCTTGGGGTGGGTGAGTCTTAAATATTATCGTTGAAGCGTGAGGAAGGTGTATTGCCTCCCCCTGATGAATACACTATGATCGGGGTTCATTTTTTTAGAGGTCTAGATGAAAATTGATATCGTACAAAGTTCTGTGATGGGCTATAAAACAGCGTGGGCAGAACGGCATTACCTGTTGAAATTGGCTCTAATTCCAATCTTTATAAAGCTTGTCTGTATGATGAGTGTTTATATTTTAGAGATTGATATTCTTTCCTTTGATTTTATTTTTATGATGCTCCCATCCTATCTTGCGGATGCATGGCTTTTTGCTCAGTTCATTCGGACATTGTTGACAGGAGAGCGTTGGCCGATGCGACGATCAAAAGAACCGACACAAGAGCAGACCGAATTTATGATGTGGAGAACACGTGGAATTTTAGCGGCAATTCTTTATTTTGTACTGATGATCATTATTCAAGGAGGGGCTTTCGTCTTAACTCCAGATCTTATGCGTACGTTGGGAATGGATACTGTTACAAAAGAGTGGCATCCCAATATGTTTGTTTTTGCAGTTTTTATGGCAGGTATTGTTTTTCTTGTTTGGGCGGTTCGTTTTCTTTGGCTTTATATTCCACTTGTTATTTTGGCACCTTTGAAAGAGTTTGTTGAAGAGATTAAAGGATTTATGACATCTGTTTATTTGGTTAGTATTTGGCTATTATCGGTCGTACCAATTTTATTTGTTTTGGTTCTTATTCCCGCTCTTCTTATGGAGCCATATTATGAATCTCTTTATGAAACACCTCGATCTGTTGGTTTTGTAATTGTATTTTTGAGAGTGTTGGCGGATACATTTTCTGGTATGGTTGTTATAGCGGCGATAACGTATAGTTTTAAAGATATCTTGATCAAATATGGGGCTAAACCTATCTTTGAAAAGCAAAACAAACCGTTTTAGAATCCTTTTAAGGCATGAAAATAGAAACAATAAACAAAGTGGATTGTGTAAATGAAAATTGATATCGTACAGAGTTCCTTGATGGGTTACAAAACAGTATGGGAAGAGCGAGAGTATCTTCTGAAGCTCGCATTGATTCCAATTCTTGTAAAATTTGTCTGCATGATGAGTGTTTATATGCTGGGCATCAATGTTTTATCCTTCAAATTTGTTTTTGTGATGTTGCCTTCTTATTTCATGGATGGATGGTTTATTGCTCAGTTTTTACGAACATTATTGACAGGAGAGCGTTGGCCAAGAAAGATTCCAAGTGAACCGACACAAGAACAGATTTCCTTTTTGTTATGGCGTGCCCGAGGAATTCTAGCAGCGATTCTATGTTTCGTCTTAATTATGGTTATTCAAGGTGGCGCTCTTGTTTTCTTAACGGATATACAAACGAGCATCCTTTCAAGACCTCAAGCCACCCCTCCAGAAGGAAGTCTTATGATGCTGTTCTTAGGGGTTGTCCTTATGTTATTCTCGATTTGGAGTTTTCGTTTGCTCTGGCTCTATATCCCTCTCATTATTTTAACGCCTTTAGGAGGCTTTTTAAAAGAGATAAGAGGCTTTATGACATCAGTCTATATGATAGGGGTTTGGGTTATGTCTGTTGTCCCGATTATGTTTTTTGTTCTCTTTATTGCAGGTTTTTTTATAGGAGCAGATTCTAATCTTTCAAAAAACTCATCTGGAGAGCTTAAAGAACTCACTGTGTGGTCTCCCATGGATTCACCTTCAATCATTGGATTCTTGGCGGTTTTGTGGCGTGTGATCGGGGAAGTTGTTTCAACTGTTATCGTCGCAACAGCTATGGCTTATGCCATGAAAGATATTCTTATCAAGTATGGGGCTAAACCCATTTTTAAAGAGCCTAATAGGCAACTTTAAGAGACGGAAAGAGTTTTGCAGATGCAAATCATTGTAACAGATCAAAATGGAGGAGAGCATGTCTTGGAGGCTATTGAAGGATGGCGTGTAATGGAAATCATTCGAGACCATGGATTACCAATTAAAGCAGAATGTGGAGGAGCCTGTTGCTGTGCCACATGCCATGTGTATGTAGATGAAGCGTGGCAGAATAAACTATTCCCTCCACGAGATGATGAAATAGAGATGCTTGATGAAGCCCCTGATTATGAAGATCATTCCCGCCTCTCATGCCAATTGATTATGAGTCCTGAGCTTAATGGATTAAAGCTTACATTGACTGAAAGTGCCAAGCCTTAGAGTTTGTATAAATAGAGTGTAAGTATCTTCTACGCATTATTTATTCGAATTGAGTTGATTTAAAAGATCTATTTAATACAATGTCCATATAGAGAATAATGAAATTCTCCTAATGAGGAATAAAGTCAAAAAATGGACGATTATTCAAATAATTTCCTATCTATATCTGGGCATTTAAAGAATGCTGAAGAACGCCCTTTAAAGGAGTTTGTTACCACGCTCACACCACGGTTTTTTATAGTATGGCGAGACATATTATTTGGGTATTGTGGGTTAGCAATAGGTGTGTTGTTGTCTTTTATAGTGGCACATTCTAGTTCTTTATTTGGACAGATTTTACTCTCCGTGCCTATTTCAATTCTGTTTGGAGCGTTTTTCTTTTTCTTGGGTAATTTCCTACATGAAGCAGCGCATTATAATCTTGCTGCCAGTAAAAAACAAAGTGATCGCCTTGCTAATCTCTTTATTGGGGTATTGCTTTGTCAAGATATTCATAGATATCGACCAATACATTGGGAACATCATAGAAAGTTAGGCACGACGGAAGACACTGAAAACTCTTATTTTAATGCACTTAGTTTTTCTTTTATAATTAAGATGTTAACAGGTGTTCATTTAATTAAGACTATGTTAGATCGAGATAAAAATATTTCTGAAAAAACAGCAGACAAAAAGAAATTAAGTTATTTTAGCTATATATCAGTTATTGGTATGCTGATGCATATTTGTATTGTTTTATCATGCTTATATATAGGAAATTATACTTTAGCGTTTGCATGGACAGGAGGGTTTATTTTTGTCTTTCCGTTTTTAGGGGCTTTAAGGCAATTGCTAGAACATAGATCAGAGAACGCTGATCTGCAGGCTGACTATACTCAAATTAATCATGGTGCTATTTCCCGTGTATTTCGTAAAAGTCTTGGGTCATCTTTCCTTGGGAGCGCAGGGTTTAGAAACCATTTGTTTCATCATTGGCTCCCTCAAGTTTCCTATACGCGGTTAGATGATTTACATGTCTTTTTAAAAGAGACGGAACTCAAAGATGTTATAGAGAAACGTACGACAACATATTATGATACTTTTTTAATTCTTTTTCGTAAGGCGAATAACATATGAGTTCCAAGCAATGCTTAGTCTGTGGAGACACCAATAACACTTTGTGGGCAACGGCAACAGATGGCGAGTATTTTACGACAACAGACACATATTCATATTACCAGTGTCATCAATGTCATAATTTATTTATCCACCCCTGCCCAAAAGATAAACTCAGCGTAATATACCCCTCCAATTATTATTCTTTTAGCCAACAAAAGGAAAACTTTGTACTCAAAATAAAGAAAAAACTAGATAATCAGCTTTTTCTTAAAATCCTTGAGAAGCTTTCAGGAAAAAGTCTGAATATTTTGGATGTAGGTGGAGGTTCTGGTTGGCTCCTTGACCAGATTAAGGCACTGGACACACGTGTTAGCTTGACACAAATTGTTGATATTGATCCCGATGCAAAGCAAGTCGCAGAATCCATGGGACATGTTTTTTCTAATACGCCGATCGAAGATTTTCAGTCAGCTCAGAAGTTTGATTTAGTTCTCATGTTAAATCTTATTGAACATGTCCATAGCCCAGAAAAAGTTCTTAAAAATATAAAAACTCTTTTGACAGCAGATGGAAAAGTTCTGATTAAAACCCCTAATTATGATAGTTTGGACGCACGCATTTTTCGTCATAAAAATTGGGCAGGCTATCATTGCCCTCGGCACTGGGCACTTTTTACAAAAGAGACTCTTATTGATCTATGTCAGAAATCTGGGTATACAATCGATGATTTCTCCTATACCCAAGGCGCACCGTTCTGGACAGGTTCTGTCCTCTATATGTTATATAAATATAAGCTCATTCGATTGAGTAAAGATCGACCTGTTCATACGCACCCGCTATTTGGACCTCTCAATGCTCTTTTTGCAGGGGTGGATTTTTGTCGCCAGCCATTCTCTAAGCCATCACAAATGTTTGTGACCTTGAGCTTAAAGAAGGCGTAAGGCAGTAAGCCTTGAGCTTATTCTACAATCAATGTTCCATTAGAGACCAGTGTTGCAATATCCAATCCCGTTGTATTCAATATTTGAGTGACCGCCGATACGCCATGCGTAAGGCCTGTGCCATCTTGATCAATATTGATCCGTGTATAGGTGGATCCTTCATTGAAGTTTACAAAGTCTAAAATATTATCACCATTGGCAGAGCTATAATCAATGACATTAGAGAGATCAATTTTATCTCCCTCGGCCAGAGAAAAGTCCATGATAAAGTCTCGGCTACCATCCAAATCTCCTGCTATAAAGGCAAAAGTATCGGCACCACCATGCCCATAGAGAGTATCAAGAGCTGTTCCTCCGATAAGGGTATCATCTCCACTTCCTCCAAGGAGAAGGTCTTTATCGGCGCCACCATACAAAATATCATTGCCTTCATCACCAACTACACGATCTTGTCCATTTCCACCATAGATTGTATCATTCTCTGTTCGTCCATAGAGAATGTCGTGTCCATCTTCTCCATAGAGAATGTCGTCCCCAGCATCTCCATAGAGATAGTCACTTCCACCCCCACCGTAGAGTTGATCGGAGCCGGCCCCCCCAATGAGAGTATCACGGAAGGCATTCTCTCCTCCATATATGATGTCATCACCAGCTTCCCCACGTAGGGTGTCTTTAGAATCTCCTCCTAAAATTGTATCGTTTCCATCTCCTCCAAAGATGGTATCTCTTCCAGCATTACCTTCGATTTGATCATCGCCTGCGCCTCCCAATAGAAAATCATTCCCACCGTCTCCATAAAGTGTGTCTGCACCATCATTTCCGCGGATTGTATCATTGCCGGTTCCACCAAAGATGGTATCAAGACCATCTCCTCCAGAGATATTATCGGAGCCACCTTCTCCATAGAGGGTATCGTTGCCAGCACCTATAAAGCCACTGAGGCTTGAGTCATCATCTCCAATGATTTTATCATCGCCAGCTCCCCCATAAATAATATCAGCACCTTCTATCCCTCTGATCGTATCAGCCCCATCATTTCCGTAAAGAGTGTCGTTTCCTGTATTTCCCCAGAGATAATCGTTTCCTAATCCACCATTGATGGTGTCGTCGCCATCTTCTCCATAAAGACGGTCGTTGCCTTCATTACCAGAAATTGTATCATTCCCTGCATCGCCAAATAGGAAGTCATTACTTTCAAGCCCAGAAATTGTATCGTTGCCAGTACTACCATGTAAAACATCAGAGGCAGCTGTTCCTATAAAAATACTATTCGAAGAAGGTTCAAATGTTTTGGCAACAATGCCAAAAGCATTCCCATCTTGGCCATCACTGATCCATGTAACAACAAAACCTCCATTGGGGAGGGCTGTTACGTCAGAAGAAT
>JAJFGT010000057.1 GCA_021776015.1 Alphaproteobacteria bacterium | reverse complement strand
ACCTTAAAAGACAGTTTGCACGCTCAATAGAAGGTGTATTTCTCCAGAGATCAAAACCTTCCATTGTCGTTTTAAATGCTACCTGTATATCTTGATTTGAGGATTCAAGAGGGGCTCTAAGATTTGGTTTTTGAAGGTTTTCTAAAAAGTGTAGGACAGTATCCTCTTCATGCAAATCTACTCCTTCTGAATTTTGACGTGGTGCATATATTTTTTGAGGTAAAGGAATATGAGGATGACGTTTTTTAGGGCGATCTCGAACCTCTTTTACAACATCTTGAGCTAAAGATTTAACAGGAATATCTGAATTATAAATTTTATGAACAAAGGAACTATTTGCTCCATTCTCAAGAAGACGCCTCACAAGATATGCTAGAAGATGATCGTGTCGACCAACAGGTGCATATAAACTCACTCTAATATTTTTAGTTTTTAAAAGACACGCATATAAATTTTCACCCATGCCGTGCAAACGCTGAAATTCAAAACTATGAAGATCATCTCCAGCCAACTCTAAAACACTCGTAATTGTAGTCGCATTATGCGTTCCAAACATAGGATATACATAGTTTCTATGCTGAAGAAGAAGCTGAGCACAAACAAGATATGATAAATCCGTATTATTTTTACGTGTAAATACAGGATAATCTAAAAGCCCTTGAATCTGTGATTTCTTAATTTCACTATCCCAATATGCTCCTTTCACAAGGCGAACATGAAGAGGACAATTCAAATTTTGACTCTGGTTAATTAAGTGTTGTATCACAGAAACAGCTCGCTTTTGGTATGCTTGTACAGCTAAGCCAAATCCATGCATTTCTTTTGCCCATGCCTGAACCTTTTGATCAGACATAATAGTCTCTATAATTTCTAAAGAGAGACCTAAACGATCAACTTCTTCCGCATCAACAGTAAGGCGAATATTATGCTTTGCAGCTATATGGCATAACTCCAAAAGTCTTGTTGTAAGAACAGGAATACATTTATCTTTTTGAGCAAATTCATAACGAGGGTGAAGAGCTGAAAGTTTAACAGAGATTCCTAATCTCTTATCGTGATGAGTCTGCTCAGATAAACCCTCCAATGCCTTTTTATAAGACGCAAAATAGTGATCAGCATCCTTTTGTGTTCGTGCAGCTTCCCCAAGCATATCATATGAGAGACCATAGCCATCCTCTCTGAATGACTTACCATTTGATATAGCCTCTTGAATAGAACGTCCTAAAATAAACTGTCGTCCCATCATTTTCATAGCATGCCTAACTGCTTGATAAACAATAGGTTCTCCAAATTTTTCAAAGAGAGAATTTAATGTTTTCTTTGTAATTTTAAGTCCCATGGATGTTGCCTTTAACATCCAATCATTACTTTTACTTTTGGACCATTCAGCCTGATTAATTTTGTCTTTAATTAATACAATTGCTGTCTTAGAATCTGGAATTCGAAGAAGCGCTTCTGCCAAAGTCATAAGCGCCAAACCTTCTTGTGTTTCTAAGCCATACTCTCGTAAAAAGGCTTCAATTTCTCCTGAATTTCCTGATTGTATGCGCTGAAGTCTTGCCTGTGTAATAAGCTCTTGAGCTTTTTTTGAAACACGATCTGCTTGAGCTTGATCCCATTCCAACATATCGAGAAGAGCCTCAACACTTTGTTTTTCATCTTGATATTTAAAAAAGGAAAGAGGTAACGCCTCTGTATTTTTTAAATTCATATCAAAATATCCCTATCAAAATCGATCAATGTGTGCGGGGTATGTCCCCAAAATTTTAACATCTTTGGCAAAGAAATTGAGTTCTTCAAATGATAATGCAAGATTTTCATCATCAGGAGACCCCAAAACATCTGCAAAGAAAAAAGCAACTTTGAAATGGGCGCCCACATAGCTTTCTAACTTTGTCATTTGCACATTGTTGGTCGCAAATCCTCCCAATGCTTTGTACAAAGCCGCAGGTATATTTCTAACTTCAAAAGTAAAGCTCGTCATAAGCTGTTTATTTTTTGGAAGCTCTGTGAGAGGTTGAGTTGAAAAGACTAAAAATCGGGTTGTATTATGATCCGCATCTTCAATCGTCTCTTTTAAAATTTCTAAATCATAAATATCTGCAGCAAGAGCAGAAGCAATGGCGGCATGGGCAGGATCATTCATTTCTGCAACATTACGAGCAGAACCTGCTGTATCGGCCTGTACATTTGTTTGAACATTCAAAGTTTTTATAAAATTTCGACATTGAGGCAAAGCATGAATATGGCTGTGAATCATTTTTATATCTTTTATTTGTGATCCTTTGATACCTAAAAGATTATGATGAATCGGTTGAAAATGTTCTCCAACAATATAAAGGCCACTCCTTGGAATAAGGTGATGAACATCTGCAACACGTCCTGCCAGTGTATTATCAACGGGAATCATGGCATATTGGGCATCTCCATCAAGAACAGCTTGGAAAGCTGCCTCAAATGTCAGACATGGTAATGTTTCCATGTCTGGGTACATTGCTCGACACGCCAGGTCAGAATATGCCCCTTTTGCACCTTGGAAAGAAATTATTTTTGCCATAGTTTATTCATCCTCATTAAGATGCACTTTCAGAATTATTTTTTGTTTGTACAAAAGTGAGATCCATAGTGTACCTAATGTGCACAATTGGCGCAATGAGAAGAAATTAGAAAAAGAATTCTATAAAAAACACCATCGACAAATGGTATCTGTTTAGAGTATCGTTAGAAAAATTAAGAAAAATCAAAACAAGCTACAAAATAAGCCAATGGTCAAATCATGAAAAATCTGGAATTTAATAAAATTTTTTCAGCCCTTCTTATTGCAGGAATTCTTGCCATGTTTTCGGGTTTTGTTGCGGATGCTTTAATGCAGACATCCAATGAAACTGAAAAAGATGCCGTAACAATAGAAAGCGCTGAAGGACATACATCAGCGGGAGTGACCCAAGAATTAAAACTTCCAGAACCAATTTTATCTTTAATTTTAAATGCTGATCTCGAACGAGGACAAAAAACCTCTAAAGCCTGTACATCATGCCACAACTTTACAAAAGATGGTGTTCATAGTATTGGACCTCAATTATGGAACATCGTAGGAGAGCACAAGCAATCCAAAGAAGGATATAGCTATTCAGGAAAACTCAACCAACAGGGCGGTGAAATTTGGACGTATGATGAGCTGAATAAATTTCTCGAAAAACCAAAGAAATACGCCAATGGTACAAAAATGAACTTTGTTGGGCTTAAAAAAGCAAGTGATCGTGCCAATATCATTGCATGGTTAAGAACGTTATCAGATGATCCTATATCACTTCCATCCGAAGATGATATACAAGCAGAAAATGCTCGCCTTCAACCTGATGCACCCATAGAAGATGATATCCTAACAGAAGAATTAACAGAGGACATATCTGAAGATTTACCTGTAGAAGAACTATCTACTGACGCCATAGAAACACAGACAAATTCAGTAGAAGACCTAAAGTGAGTGTGGCTATCAAATAGGTCCGAGGGCCATATTAGAAACCTGACCTAAAACCACTTGATTTTGGTGGGCTTTGCTTATCTTCTTCTGTGCCAAGGTTCTTTGTTTT
>JAJFGT010000056.1 GCA_021776015.1 Alphaproteobacteria bacterium | reverse complement strand
TCGATAATTAAAAAATTATTTTTCAGAATTTGAAACAGAATTTAAGGATGATTGTTATGACGGATAAGAACAGTAAGACAGATGATCGTTATTTGGAATTAAAAGTTATTTTTACAGAGCTTTTAGCACCTTTTATGGAGCTCCCTCTCACTCCAGACAAAATATCTATTAACGAAGAAGAGTCTATTGAGCCCAGAAAGGAAAGAAGAACTCTGAATCTACACCGTTCTGAGAGTGTTCAAACAAATATAGTTTTTAATACAGTAGCAATTGGAGATGAAATATTAAAGGCATTGAAGGATGCTCTTAACCAGACGACGGGCACTTCGAGTGCTTACGGTAACAATTCTATTAATTTTGGTAATGACGCAAAGGTGCTTTTGGAAAAAGCCGATATTGATGATCTTAAGAAGAAATTTATAGGCAACCTTCCTCAAGAAACCTTAATTGATACGCTTTATGCTAATAAAAACAGTGTTTCAGCTGAGTCAATACAGGCGGCTCAGCTTCATCTTTGGTCGGTATTATAATACTAGTGTAGTAAAAAATGCTCTCCTTCTTCGTATCTTTCAAACCCTATAGGGGGGCTTCTTGAGATTTGAGAGTTTTATAATAGTAAAGCCCTTTAAGCGTTTTTCCCTCTATACGAGCGTAGTAGGGATGTTCCCCGATTTTAACATAGCCTGCATTCTCATAAAGCTTGATGGCGAGTGTTTGTGTCTCTCTGACATCCAGATTTAAAACTTCAATCTCTTTTTCAAGAGCTGTCTTTTCAATGCATTGAAGAAGCTCTGTTGCTAATCCAGAGTGCCGTGCCCATGGTGTAATAAAAAGGGATTGTAATGTGGCAGAAAAGGATTGAGCCTGATTATGTTTAGGGGGCAAAATTAATTGAGCACTTCCACAAATAACATCATCTTGGCGTGCCAAAAACAAAAGCCGAGAAGGCATGGCTATAATTCCCTGCCAATAAAGCTCTAATGTATCCCGATCAGGAAGGTCTACCCATCCAAAACCACCGCCATCTTCAATGGCTAAATCTGTACAGTCACATAAATCAGCTAAGTCTGAGGAGGATAGGGGCTCTGTGACATGTTGAATAGAATGGACAGGTCTCTGTTCGTATCGTTGGACTAATGATTCCATGATAATTCCCCTTTTGTTATGTCTCTCTCTATCTCCATTTTATATCAGAACGCATACACTTTACCAGAGAAAGAAATAACTCCCCATGGAGTCTATCATTTTCAGCCTTCTTCTTGAGGGTCTTTGATCTTTTTAGTTTTGGCAAATGAGACAATGGCGCCGACTGTTAAAACAACTAGGGTTATAATCAGAGAGATAAGAGGGTCGATCTCGTGGATAAAAAATCCATAGAAGACTTTGGCACCAATAAAAATTAAAACAATGGATAAGGCATATCTAAGGTATTCAAAGCGTTCTAAAAGAGCGGCCAGCATAAAATACATGGCACGAAGTCCCAAAATAGCAAAGATATTACTGGTCAAAATAATAAATGTATCCGTGGAGATGGCGAGAACAGCAGGGATACTATCAACAGCAAACAAAATATCTGCAAACTCAATTGTAATCAAAGCCATGAAAAGGGGCGTCAGATAAATCTTTTTAAGAAGGCGAGGCTCTGAGGGTTTCCAGATAATAAAACGATCCCCTTGGATTTTATTCGTCAAATTAAAATGCGCTGTAATAACTTTCTTAATCTGCCCATTTTCAAGGTCAATAGTATCCTCTTCATTTGAGATCAGAATACGGACACCTGTATAGATCAGTAATCCTCCAAACAGGAGTAAGAGCCAGCTAAATTGCATTGTAAGGGCTGTCCCAGCAGAAATAACCAAGCCTCGTAAGACAATAACGCCAATGATCCCCCAAAACAAAACACGATGTTGATACATCCGAGGAATAGCGTAGTAAGAAAAAATCAGGGAAATGACGAAGACATTATCCAGAGAGAGGCTTTTTTCAATCAAATAAGCGGTAAAGTAAGTATAAGATCGCTCCGATCCAAATTCAAACCATATCCATGCTCCAAATAAGACAGCACACCCCACATAAAAGAGGGAGAGTTTAACACTTTTTGAAAAGCTTATTTCTTTGTTCTCTTTGTTTAAAACGCCAAGATCAATCATCAAAAGAGCAACAATGATGAGTAGAAACAGTGCCCACAGCCCCATATTCTCCCCTAGGATAGAAAACTGCAAAAGGGAAGAAAGTATATCCATAGGGGGTCAAAACTCTTTTTGTTTTATTTGTGGAACATCCTTTATGATTTTTGATGTTTCGTCCAGTAAAATCCGTACTCAAAAGGGTTGTTTTGCGTATAAATTTATTGACGTATTTGTGGCTATCTGTATATTAGGGAAAATAAAAAGAATAGAAAGAACTTGTGATATGTTGTTTTTTGGAAAAGACCCAAAATATAAGACCTATACGGATGCTGTTATAGGCTCAAAGAGTGGTGATCCTTGGAGACAGCGACCAGAGGGAGGCCAAGTGAGCCCAGCTGCGGATTTTCTTAATGAGTAT
>JAJFGT010000055.1 GCA_021776015.1 Alphaproteobacteria bacterium | reverse complement strand
TTAAAAATTAAAGATCATGTTGAGCAACCGACACAACACCCATTAAAAGATGGTGCTATTCGTTTGGCTGCTGGAGGGGGTCTGTTTGCGATTCCTATCCTATCACAGGCGGCATTGTCCACGATTGGAACTGCAGGGTCTGTTTCACAATCAAGTTTAACTGCAATGTCGTTCTAATTTCTGTTACAGGAGTTTTAATTAATATGCTTTCTATCACACTTGGCATTGCTCAAAAGAGCAATGCTTTTTTATCTGAACGGCATTCCGAACAATATGCCCCGCTTAAAAATAAAATTTTAGAGCGAGATAATTATACGTGTCAGTGTTGTCATTTTAAATCACAGAAGTATCAAGATATATTGTTAGTTAATCCTGCTCTTCCTCCAAAAGAAGATAATTTAGCAACAGTGTGTGTTTTTTGTTATCAGTGTTTCTTTTTGGATACTGTGGCTCAGATGCGCTCTGGTATTTTACTATGGTTACCAGAGATCCCGCAAAGAGAGTTACATCACATTGCAAGAGCATTGTATGTTGCACGAATCTCTCAGGGAGCAATGTCTGATATAGCAAGAAAAATATTAGATACTCTTATGACTCGTCGTGACGGTGTTAAAGAACGAATTGGAACAGATGATCCCGCTGTTTTGGCCAGTGTTCTACAAGATTATATTAGCCGTAAACGTTATGAAGAGCGCACCGAACGTCTAGATGGTATTCGGTTATTTCCTCTAGATCGACGAATTGTTAAGGAGCAAGATCTAGAGTTTAATCAATTTCCTCAAATATTGGCCTATTGGCGTTCAAAAGAAGGCCCCTTTAGTGGCAAAACACCTAATAACTGGATTGATCTTTATAAAAATATAGAGCACAATGGCTAGCAACTCTTTTATTAATCATTTTATTCTGTAGCGATTCATGACCTTTCTCAATACATTACTAAATCCTTTTCAAATTGCGATTAAGAAGTCCGTTGAAACTTTCATTAATCTTGAAACGGTTGATGATGATACGACACTTGCAGCCATGGATGGCTCTCTTATTTCTTATATTCGCGTTGATGGAAGTCGTCAAATTATTGGAGACGAAGAATATGCTCATATTATTAAAGCAGCAACATTAAAGATTGGCTCTCGTTTTGACCGTGCTGGACATGGATTACAAGTTTATTTTGTAAGAGATCCTGGAAGAATAGAAGATGATTTAACACGTTTCATCCGACCATCTAGAGGAACGGCTAAAAATGTTGGTTTAGAAATTGAAGATTTATTTCGAGAGCGTATTCGTCATTTAACCAAGTTCTTATCTTATGAAGAAGCTTATTTTGTTTTATGGACTCGTCCGTCTATTTTGACGAAAGCAGAAACAGAGAGAGTTACTAAAGAGAAGAAAAAAGGCCAGAGCTGGGTGAATGCATCCTTTGCACAAAATCCATTTGCAGGGCTTGATGCTCTTAGAACACGGCATAAAAGTTTTGTATCTTCAGTAACTGGAGGGTTGGAAGAAATTGGAATCCGTGGAGAAATTATGGATGTCCATAGAGCATTACGAGCCATTCGTAATAATTTATATCCAGAAAAAGATAACGATAGATGGAATGCTTGTCTTCCTGGAGACCCCCTTCCTCCTCGTGCCCCCCAAAGCCATAGAGACATGTCAGATATTTTATGGCCCCCTTTGAGGCAGCAATTGGCTGTTGGAGATGCGCGTGTTTTAGATGAAAAAACTGTTCAATTGGGAGGGTTTTTATGGGGAGGTGCAGATGTTGTTTTGGCTCCTATGGATCCAACACCGTTCCCTCAACTTCTTAATAGATTATTTGAAGCAAAAGTGCCTTATCGTATTTCCTTTTTGATTGAGGGAGGTGGAGTCCAAGCTATGGCTTTTCAAACCTTCCTTGCGACTATATTTGGTGTAACTAATTCTATGAATAAGCAAATCAAATATGCCCTTGAGGGTTTGGCAAATATGGCTCGAAAAGAACCTGTTGTAAAACTTCGTATATCGTTTGCAACATGGGCACCTCGAGGACAACGTAGATTGTTAGACGAACGTTTATCCATTCTTGTACAGGCTGTTGAAAGTTGGGGATATTGTCAAGTGAGTGATATCTCAGGAGATCCTCTTGATTGTGTAATGTCATCTGCTATGGGAATTCATTGTGCTGGTACAGCTCCTGCAGCAATAGCGCCTATGTATGAAGTTATGAAACTTCTTCCATGGCAACGTCCTTCAAGCCCATTTTCTGAAGGATCTATAATATTTAGAACACCTGATGGTAAGGCATGGCCTTATCAAACAGGAAGTAATTTAACAACGACATGGTTTGACTTAATTTTTGCGCAACCTGGTGCAGGTAAATCAGTTTTAATGAATACGCTAAACTTAGGAACAATTTTATCACCAGGACTAAATCGTTTACCGTATGTTGCTGTTATTGATATTGGCCCATCCTCTTCTGGATTGATTTCTTTGGTTAAAGATGCTTTACCTCCCTCTAGAGCTCATGAAGTAGTTTATCATCGTCTTCAAATGTCTCAAGAATATGCTATTAACCCATTTGATACCCAGCTTGGATGTCGAATACCCCTAACGGATGAGCGAAGTTATTTGGTTCAGCTTTTGACACTTCTATGTACACCCCCAGGTAACGCTAAACCATATGATGGGGTCCAACAATTGGCTGGGTTTGTTGTAGATGAAATGTATCGTTGGAGAGATGATACAGAATCAAGCGCAGAGCCTCGTCCTTATCTTCCTCGAATTGATTTTGAAGTTGATGATGTTATCCGTAAATATAATATTCACCTTCCAACAGATCCCTATTGGTGGGATATCGTTGATAAGTTGCATGATTTAGAACTTTCACATATTGCTAATCTAGCGCAAAGGCATGCTGTCCCTGTTTTGAGTGATTCTATTATAGCTGCACGTCGCCCTCAAATTAGAACTCTTATGGAACAAACAACTGTTGGAACAGGGACAGAAAACGTTATTAGTGCTTTTGAACGAATGATCACATCAGCAATTAAAGAATATCCTATTCTATCTTCTGTAACACAATTTGAAATTGCTGATGCGCGTGTTTGTTCCCTTGATTTAATGGATGTCTGTCCTCAAGGAGATGATACATCTGATCGTCAAACTGCCGTTATGTACATGCTTGGTCGCCATGCTCTTGTACGGAGTTGGTGGATGGGCCCTGAGGCGCTAGTACAAATTCCAGATAAGTATAAATCATATCACGAAACTCGGTTGGGTGATATAAATGAGATACAGAAACGTCTATGTTATGACGAGTTTCATAGAACAAGTGCTTCTTCTGTTGTTCGAGGGCAAGTTGTTCGAGATGTTCGAGAGGGACGAAAAAGAAATGTTCAAATAGTTTTGGCCTCACAGCTTTTAGATGATTTTGATGATGACATGGTTGATTTGGCAACGGGTGTTTGGGTACTAGGAACAGCTGTATCCGAACAGGCTATTAATAAGGTTCAAGAACGTTTTGGGCTCTCAAGTTCTGCACGAGCCATTGTACGACATAGTTTAACAGGCCCACGTTCATCTGGAGCACCTGCCTTGCTAATTTTAGGAACAAAAGAAGGGCGCTATGAACAGCACCTTATTAATACTCTTGGTCCTGTTGAGCTTTGGGCTCTTTCAACATCATCTGAGGATGTCCTCTTGCGTACGCGACTTTACAATCAAATTGGAGCTCA
>JAJFGT010000054.1 GCA_021776015.1 Alphaproteobacteria bacterium | reverse complement strand
GTCACCATCTCTTTCATTAGAAGATCAAAGGGCTTTAGAAAATGCCGTTGAACATCTTAATCAACGCGTCCTTAAAATTGCAAATCGCTTGAAAGAGGCGGCATAAAAGTTTACCATATGATTTGAAAAATATAGGTGCTGCGGAGTTTGTGATAGTCTCATATTCCAGCGGCCGATAGCTTTTCGCTCGGGAGCTGTCCCTGTAAGTTGTTAGTGTTTTGCCGCTTTCGCTTACACATGGCACCCACCTGTTTTACAGGGCCACATGCGAATTGATAATCTACACGGCTACCGCGGCACTTATATAAGTTAAAAAGATGAATGAAGAAAAAGAAAAAATCCGTCAGCAAGCTTTAAAACACAGAGTTTTACTAACACTTGATCCTGACGCACCAGAGCGTATGGTAACCCGTTTCTTGGAAGCTATTCCTGATATAGATAATAAAATAATTGCACTTTATTGGCCCATTCAAAATGAAATGGATACCTATCCCTTAATAGAAGAGCTTCTAAAGAGGAAGAACCGAATTTGTCTTCCTAAAATAAAAGAACCTCAAACAGCTCTTATCTTTTTACAATGGGATGGAAAGGAGCCTCTTATAAAAAGCCAGTATGAAACACGGTCACCAGTGGATAGAATTGAAAATAGAGTCATTCCAGATATTATCATTGTTCCTCTTGTTGCCTTTGACCGGACAGGTATGAGACTTGGATATGGGCAAGGATATTATGACCGCACATTAAAGCAACTCAAAAAAGAAGAAAAACCTCTAATAACTGTTGGTTATGCCTTTGATCAGCAACTTTGCTTATTTCCACTACCTAAAGAACCTCACGATCAGAGACTCGATATAATTATAACACCCTCCAAAACTTATTAACTTAACGTATTTACTAAAAACGAAGAATAGCAATACACCTCACCATCTAAAATATATAACTACAACAATAAGATAGATAAATACGTATTTTTTTGTTGCAATCCATGGAATAGAGGAGCATATTCCCGCCCCATAGGGATATTATTTACTAATATCATCAAGATCATAAATAAAGATAGGGGTCTAAAAATGTCTTGCGAAACAGCGATGATAACCAAAATTATTAAAGCCCACCCAGATGAAACCGTCGAAGATGTCCTTAATAAGCTGGATGAATACTCCTTACGATGTGTTCCTGTTGTTGATAGTAAGGGCATTCTTGTTGGACGATTTTGTCTAGAAAAAGTTCTCGAAAATTTACTTCCTATTGCTGTAACTATGCCAGATGGACTGCAAAGGCTAAACTTTGTTGTCGGTGCCTCCCCAGGAATTGCAAAACGTCTTCATAAACTAAAATCAAAAAAAATTAAAGATGTTATGAGTGAAGAGACTCATGTTGTTTATCCCAATACCGAGACATGGGAAGCTATTCGTCTAATGGTGCAATATGGGAGTCCTATTCCCGTTGTTGAAAAGAAAACAGGGGCCCTGCGAGGACTTATTTCAGAGCAATCAGCCATCGGAGAGATGAACAATATTATTAAAAAATTAGAAGAAGAAGGAGAACTGACTTAAAGAGAGCGGCGATTCTTTTAAAGTTTCTTCAACGTACAAGTTTTATAGAGTAAAAAGGTGTGTAAGTTATGGTAGAGCATTCAGTGCAGCATGTTATCTTTGGAATAGACCCTGTTATAGCCTCATGTGCTGTTTTAGGATTGGTTTATGTTTTCATTATTTCAGAAAGGCTTAACCAAGCCCTAATAGCGCTCCTTGGAGCATCAGCCATGATTTTCTTAGGCGTTATTTCTCAGCAACAAGCCTTTGCAGGAATTGATTTCAACACAATATTTCTTCTCATTGGAATGATGATTATTGTTGGAATCATGAAGCATTCTGGTGTTTTTCAGTTTGTTGCTATTTTTGCAGCTAAAATGGTGAAGGCAAATCCTCGATCCCTCTTGGTTGTTTTAGCTATTATTACCGCTGTATTTTCTGCCCTTCTTGATAATGTAACAACTGTAATGCTTATTGTTCCAATTACCTTACTTCTAACAGAACAACTTAAACAAAATCCTTACCCCTTTCTATTTTCACAGATTTTTGCCTCTAATGTAGGAGGAACAGCAACACTTATTGGAGATCCTCCTAACATTTTAATTGGATCCCACGTTGGTTTTAGTTTTATGGACTTTGTTGTAAATGTGGGACCTCCTGCCTTTATTACTATGATTTGCTTATTAATTTTCTTTGATTTCCTTTGGGGAAGAAAAATGAAAACATCAATGAAAGCACGCGCACATCTTTTAAGATATGACCCCTTTGCTGCACTTGTTGATAAAGAACTTCTCTATAAATCTCTTTTTGTTCTAGCTCTCGTTCTCTTTGGTTTTATTGTTGGGCATGGACATGGATATGAACCTGGAACTGTTGCTCTTGGTGGAGCGTCGCTCTTAATGCTTCTTGATATATTCAAGCGAAAACGAGGGAAATTATACATATTAAGCTCTAAAAAGCAGACTCATTCTGTTGAAAATGTTTTCAAAGAGGTTGAATGGGATACCATTTTCTTCTTTATGGGGCTTTTCATTATTGTAACAGGGGTAGAGTCTTCTGGAATTCTTGCTGTTATGGCCGAAAGAATGCTTGAATTAACAGAAGGCAATCTGTGGGCGACAGGAATCTCTATCCTATGGATATCAACTATTGCTTCAGCCTTTATTAACAACATTCCCTTCGTTGCTACTATTATTCCAATGATTGACGCTATGGCACCAACATTTGGAGGAAAAGAGAATTTAGAGCCAATTTGGTGGGCCCTCTCTCTTGGCGCTTGTTTTGGTGGAAATGGTTCAATTGTTGGAGCTAGTGCTAATGTTATGGTTGCAAGCTATGCCATGCGTGCAGGACAACCCATCTCATTTATGAAATTCATGATAATGGCATTTCCTCTTATGCTTGCAACGGCCGTTATAGCTTCTATTTACGCCTATTTTGTCTACTTCTAATGCTGATATTTGCAGAGAGAGTCGATGCATGATATGACCTATTCATGAAAATTTTATTCATCGGTGACATTTCAGGAAAAGTAGGACGAGATATGCTACAAGAGCAGATCCCTACACTAAAAGAAAAACTTTCTCCTGATATTCTTATCATTGATGGTGACAACTCTGCCAATGGTTTTGGAATTACAGAAAAAATATGCCAAGAATATTATAATCTAGGAGCAGACTGTATAACAACAGGTAATCATGTTTGGGATCAACGAGAGATTCTATCCTATATTACACGTGATTCAAGCTTGCTAAGAGCTGCTAATTACCCAGAATCAGCTCCAGGGCAGGGGGCTTGTATTAAAACTCTCTCTACTGGTCAGAAAATCCTTATTATTCACCTCATGGGACGTGTTTATATGCCAGAAACGCTAGACTGCCCATTTATGGTTGCAGATAAAATTTTAAAGACATACCAGCTTGGCTCAAACATAAATGCTATTTTTGTTGATTTCCATGCGGAAGCTACAAGTGAAAAGATGGCTCTTGCACATTATCTTGACGGTAGAGTTTCTGCTGTCATTGGAACGCACACACATGTTCCAACCTCTGATGCTTGTATTTTAGAAAAAGGAACTGCCTATCAAACAGATTCAGGAATGACAGGGTGTTACAACAGTATAATTGGAATGGATAAAGAGATTCCTATCCTACGATTTACTAGAAAAATTCCAGGAAAACAGCGTATGCATCCTGCTCAAGGGGATGGGACTCTTTGTGGGGTTTTTGTTCAGACAGATGATACGACAGGAAAAGCAAACAAAATAATCCCTATTACGATAGGGGCGCTATTGAAGAATACAGAGATTGAAAAACAGTAGTCGCACTACTTTGTTTTCTTAGTTTCTACTTTGTTTTCTCTGTCTCTAAAATGAGGATGGATATTTTCTGGATATTTTTCAAAAAAACGAACACAAGCTGATTCAAGCTCACGAATAATCTCTTCTCCATTCTTTTGAATATCACCACTCAACTGTTTCTTAAAAATAAGTTTTATAGATGCTTCAAATGCAATAACAACTTCCAAGGCATGGGCATTAAGGGTATGAAGTCTTTCTAAAAAATAAAGAAGTTTTATAGCAACTTGAGTAACAATTGGATAATGGAAAAGTCCACCATTTGCTTTCAATTGCATAGCTGAAAAAAGTATATTTTCAATAAGTTCTTCATGGCTTTTCGTATCATTTTTCTTCGCTAAAGCGAGTCCTTCTTCAAATATAACCATATAAGGTGCCGCAACTTTAAGGAAATCAACATCATTATTATCAATAACTTTTTGAGCTTTTTTAAGAGTTGCCGAACTCAATCCCCCTCGACCAACTTTATGTTTAAGATCATAGAGAGGGGGATAAAACTGAGGAAGTGTCTCATTTATATTGCTCGTCCTATTGTTACTCATTATCTCTCTCCACCATATCAATGTGGACAACGACATCTTCTAATACAACGTCATCTGAATTTTTGACAGACTGCGCCTTTTTTGCCGCATCAACCCTCTTATGTGCATCTTTAAGTTCTTGAGGAGTGACCGGCTGAGCCACATCATCTTTTCTTTTTCTTTCACCTTTAAAATCATCAGCACTTCGTCTCCGACGATCGGGACCAAAAAAGTTTTCAGATCTAACAAATTGTCGAGGAGTTTCAACAATCGCGACAATTCTTTTATACAAATCTGTAGAGTTAAAAGGCTTTAACAAAAATTCTGTAATTCCAACATCTCGTGCGACAATCACACGGTGTTCCTCACTAAAGCCTGTCATCAGAATAAAAGGGACATAAGGATTCGGGCTTGCCTTATTTGTCCGAATAGATCGGGCAAGATCAACACCATCTTTAGGTTTCATCATCCAATCTGAAATAACAATATCAGGCTTGTATTTACAAAACTTATTAAAAGCAATGTCTCCATCTGCTGCTGTAATAATTGTACCGACGCCAAAAGTCGCTAACATTGCCTTGAGAAGCGATAACATTGGATAGTTATCGTCAACAATGAGAATCGTTACATCCTTAAAATTATATGCCATAAACCCGCTCTTTAAATTTTACTTGATTACCTACTCAGAATCACAATGATACATATAGCCTCTAGAGTAAATATATATCTCAAATCTTGTCTATTTCTAAATGGATAAATAAAAAAGACAACCCTAAAAGCTCTCTTTATAAAAATTTCTTGTAAAAAAGAGAATTCTGTACTTTTATACCCTCTCATATCCTTAAGAACCTTTAATAAAAGCGACTAAAAAAGAGAGACAATAGAATGGCAGGTCATAGTAAATGGGCAAACATCCAACATCGTAAAGGTGCCCAAGATAAAAAACGAGCAAAAGCCTTTTCAAAACTTGGAAAAGAAATACAAGTTGCGACCAAAATGGGTGGAGAAGATCCTGATGCGAATCCTCGTTTAAGGCTCGCTATCCTTACAGCTCGAAGTAATTCAATGCCAAAAGATAGAATTGAACGTGCTATTAAAGCCGGTGCAGGGACAGCCAACGATGGTTGTGATTTCGTAGAAATGCGCTATGAGGGCTATGGAGCAGGGGGTGCTGCTATTATTATTGATTCTCTGACAGATAATAAAAATCGTACAGCCTCTGAAGTCCGATCTACATTTTCTAAATACGGAGGAAACTTAGGGGAATCAAATTCTGTAGGATTTATGTTTGATCGTATTGGACAAATCATTTTTAAGGCCGATATAGTGGATGCTGATACAATATTTGAAGCCGCCGTTGAATCTGGTGCAAATGATTGTGAAAGTGATTCAAACCTTCATATCATTACCTGTGATCCAAATGATTTTTCTACAGTTCAGGAAGCATTAATAGAATCATTTGGAGAAGCTGAAGAAAGTGGCCTCGTTTGGGCTCCAAACGTGATGGCTAGCGTTACTGAAGAACAGGCTATTACCATTTTAAAAATGATTGATACCCTTGAAGATCTTGACGACGTACAGTCCGTGACAAGTAATCTTGATGTTACTGAGGAAATCATGGAAAAATTACTCGCTTAAGGGTAAACTCTTTTCCATGAGAATACTCGGTATAGATCCAGGACTACAGAAAACAGGATGGGGGATTATCTCTTATCATAACAATTCCCTTTCTTATATTGCATCAGGAACCATCAGTACAAACCCTAAAGAGACTGACCCATACCGATTGGCTCATATTGACTTACACTTGGAAAAAATTATTTCAGAATGGAAGATTGAAAGCGCGGCAGTAGAGGAAACATTTGTTAATAAGAATCCAAAATCAACCTTAAAGCTAGGACAGGCAAGAGGGGTTGCTCTTGTTGCACCTGCACGAGTAGGTATTCCTGTCTCAGAATATGCAGCAACACTGATCAAAAAAACTCTTGTAGGGACAGGACACGCCAGCAAAGATCAAATGAATTTAATGGTAAAAATACTTCTTCCAAAAACAGGAGTTCTCCAACCCGACGAAGCCGATGCCTTGGCCATAGCCATTACACACGCCCACCACGGTGCATATCAGAATATAATAAAACCACTGACTCAGAAAGTATCGTAAAATATAATGATTGGAAAATTATCAGGAACAATAGATAGCTTTGGAGAACGACATATTTTATTAGATGTCCAAGGTGTTGGTTATATTATTTTTGTAAGCACCCAAACGATTCGTAATATAGGGGAAACGGGTGAAAGAGCCTCTCTCCTTATTGATACACATGTTCGTGAAGACCATATTCACCTCTATGGTTTTTTAAACGCTGCTGAACAAACTTGTTTTAGACTTTTAACATCCGTTCAAGGTGTAGGCGCAAAGGTAGGGCTTGCTCTCTTAAGTTCCTCTTCTCCTGAACAGCTACAACTTGCTATCTTGGCACAAGACAAAGCCCTAATCACATCAGCAGAAGGTGTAGGCCCCAAACTTGCCACACGAATTTTGACAGAATTAAAAGACAAGGTTGGAAGTATTGATGTTCATTCATTTCAAATTCAAACAAGTGAGGGACAAAGTTCTCAAAATCAGAAAGAAAACTTAATATCCAATACAAATGCCCATGATCAAGATGCCATATCTGCACTCGTTCATCTTGGCTATGGAAAGGCAGAGGCCTTTTCTGCTATTATGAAGGTTAAATCTTCTGCTCAAAATAATGAATCATACCCTCTTGAAGATCTTATCCGTTTATCCCTTAAGGCTCTCAGCTCATGAATGATGACATAGCACTTAAAAATATTGAATTAGAAAGCAATCTTCACAAAGAAGAACATGGAGAAGAATTCTCTGTACGCCCCTTAAAACTGGATGATTTTTTTGGACAAAAGCCTCTGAAAGAAAATTTTAGAGTGTTTATAGAAGCCGCTAAACATCGTGGCGAAGCCATGGATCATGTTTTGCTCTTTGGTCCTCCAGGGCTAGGAAAAACAACATTAGCACATATTGTAGCGAAAGAGCTAGGCGTGGGTTTTAGAGCAACATCTGGGCCTATAATTACAAAATCTGGAGATTTGGCTGCTATTTTAACAAATTTACAACCGAATGACGTTTTGTTTATTGATGAGATTCATCGACTCGCACCTGCTGTTGAAGAAATTCTGTATCCTGCCATGGAAGATAGAAAACTTGATCTTATTATTGGAGAAGGCCCCGCGGCAAGGTCCGTACAAATTGACCTTCCACCTTTTACATTAGTTGGAGCAACAACACGTAGTGGACTCCTATCTAATCCATTAAGAGACCGTTTTGGAATTCCCCTTCGTCTTGAATTTTATTCTCCGGATGAATTGACTGTTATCGTTAAGCGGACAGCAAGACTTTTGAATTGCCCCATAAGTGATGATGGCGCCTATGAAATTGCAAAACGATCCCGTGGAACCCCTCGTA
>JAJFGT010000053.1 GCA_021776015.1 Alphaproteobacteria bacterium | reverse complement strand
GCAGAGGAAGCATGGTTCTGGTTTTTACAAGCGCAAGCTGCGCGCTATGATGGAGTTAAATTTGTTGCAGGGCAGGGGGTTTATCCTCGTCCATGTGAGCCGATTGATATTTTTAAAGTTGTGGATCGTTTATATCGTAATCGTCGTATTACAATGGAACATATCAATGTTCTTAAACATTATGGTCAACGTCTTATGGCACCTGATAAAGATCGCCCAAGAGAAATGCGTGCTCATACTCTTTGGACAGAAGCTTTAAAACGGATGGAAGAAGTCTTAATCTCTAAAGGAATTATAGAAGAAAAACTCTTTAGCCATAGTTTCCAAGAGACTGATTCTCAATATTCTCGACCTGTCTCTGCTTTGGAATCTCTTCTCCATGAAGGAACATTACAATGAGCCCGAGATCTTTAGAATCAGGCATAAGTACCCATCCTCATATGGTCTGGGTTGTTTTCTCTGATACAACAGATTTACCCATTTTAAAATGTTTAAAGAGAGGGTTTCGTCACTGTTATATTTTACTGTCAGATGGACAAAAATGGTTCTCTATCGATCCCATGGCCCATATGACAGAAGTTGCGGCGCATACTTTTAACACGGCCTTTAATCTTCCTCTCTGGATTGAATCTCAAGGTGAGACTGTGATTGCTGTCGAGATGACAGCCGCAGAGAAAAAGCCTGCGCCTCTCATGTTATTAACCTGTGTTGAAATGGTGAAGCGACTGCTCGGGATTCAAAGCCGATGGATTTTCACACCATGGCAACTTTACGCTCATCTTTTGAAGAATACTCAGCAACCCTCTCTTCATCAGTAAAATCAAAAAATTTAAAAAGAAAGGAATCTCATATGGGAAGTCTTGTCTCAAAACCTAAAGCACCCTCTCGTAGAGGCGGCGCAAACACGATCATTCAACAAATGCCCATTGATAACTCGACTTTCGTTTCTTCATCAGAGACTTCAGGAGATGTATCAGAGTCCGTGGATGTTTTAACGTCCGAGGCTCGAAGTCAGAATTTATTACGCCGTAATCGAGGGCGGTTTGGCACAATTCTAACAGGATTTAGAGGAGCCTTTGGTCGACTTGATGAACAGGCCTTGTCATCTAAACGTAAAACATTACTAGGGGAATAAACATGAAAGATAAAACAGATGACACGATCGATCGTGCTATATCAGAGTCTATTCTATCAGGATATGAAATGGCAAAGGCACGACGTTCAAATTGGGAAACTTTATGGGCAGAGTGTTATGAATATGCGCTTCCTCAACATCAACAATTTGGAATAGGAGCTGGATCGTCTGTTGGGCGCCCTAAAACAGATCATTTATTTGATGGAACAGCTTTGGATTCCGTGGATCAATTATCTGCAAGTCTATTGGGGCAATTAACACCTCCATGGACGCAGTGGTTTGGGTTAAAACCAGGACAAGATATTCAAGAGGAAGATCGAGAGTCATTAGCAAAAATACTTGAGAAGGCGGCTAAAATTATTCAATCTCATTTTGACCGCTCTAATTTTTCTGTCGAAATACATCAATGCTTTTTGGATTTAATTGTTGGAGGAACGGCATCTCTTCTTTTTGAGGAAGCAAAACCAGGGGCGATGTCAGCGTTTCAATTTTCATCTGTGCCCTTAGCTGAGGTTGTTTTAGAGGAAGGAGAAAATGGGAAATTAGAAAGCTCTTATCGACGACATTCTCTGACCCCACAACAATTGATAAACCGTTACCCTTTTGCGGATATTGAATTAGATGATTTTTCAGATAAGACAGAAACTTTATCTGTTCTTGAGAGTGTCGTGCCTGACGAAACGGCATATCATTTTACCTCTATCTTAGAACAGGATCATCGTATTCTTGTGAATGTGCGTTTACCACGATCGCCTTTTATCAATTTTCGTTGGATGAAATCTCCTGGTGAAATTTATGGACGATCTCCTGTCATGAAAGCATTGCCTGATATTAAAACAGCCAATAAGGTTGTAGAGCTCATTCTAAAAAATGCTTCCATTGCTATTTCAGGGATTTGGCAGGCCGATGATGATGGGGTTCTTAATCCTGCCAATATTGATCTAACACCAGGGTCTATTATTCCAAAAGCTGTGGGATCAAAAGGTCTAACACCTCTTGAGATGCCCTCAAGATTTGATGTTTCTCAATTGGTTTTGGAAGATTTGCGGGCACGTATTCGTCACGCAATGCTCATTGATCGTCTGCCACAAATTGGAACGCGACAGATGACGGCAACAGAAATCATTGAACGGAGTTCTGAGATGTCTTTACTTATGGGAGCAACCTACGGTCGTCTTCAATCTGAACTCCTTACACCTCTCATTCAACGTGCCTTTGAGATTTTACGACGACGTGGAGAAGTACCTGATATTTCTATTGATGGACGCCATGTGGAAATTGATTATCGCTCTCCCTTGGCACGGAGTCAGAGCCAGAATTCTGTTCAAAATACATTGAGCTGGATCACGATGGTTTTAGGGATCGGCCCCGAAGCTTCAAATACAATCAATGCCGTACAAGTGTCCAAATATCTAGGGGATGCGTTAGGTGTTCCGAGTGATCTTATCCGTATTCCAGAAGAGATCGACTTAGAAAAATTAGCGGGGACCCTTGCAAGTTCAAATCTTATCAACTCTCAAACAGAAGGAAATCAAGATGTTTTCAATGCGTAATGCCTTTGGTGGTTATCCATTCGAAGAAAATGAATTAAATAAAAAAACAGATTGTATCGTATCTGATTTGTATATGAAAAACAAATCTGAAGATCAGTCTGATATTGAAAAGGCGTTTGCGCGTGTTTTTTCAACGGAAGATGGGCAGTGTGTCCTCTCTCACTTACAGTCCATTACATTTCAACGTGCTCTGGGCCCCGAGGCTTCTGATACACAATTAAGGTATCTAGAAGGGCAACGTGCCATGATCGCTACAATTATGAAGCTTATTCGATCAGGTCGTACATAAGACGTGATCATATCAAAATTATTAATATTGAAAGGAAAATAATATGATACATCAAGATAAAATACCCCATGATGAAGAGATAAAAAGTGAAGGCAAAAATCTTAAACCCGATTTTATTCCTGAAAAATTTTGGGATGAAAAGACAAAAACAATTCGGGTTGAAGCTCTCGCTCAATCCTATATTGAGTTAGAAAAAAAACTATCCAATACGCCAAAACAGCTGATGCCTCCTGAAACAGATGAAGATAAAATCAATCTTTTGAAAATGCTCGGACGTCCTGAGAGTGCTGATGAGTATGATGTGGATGTATCTCATGGATTGTTTGAAAAAGATTCAGAGCTTAACAAACATCTTCATGATTTGGGTTTTACACAAGAACAGGTTCAGGCTGTGTATGATGCAGCGGCAGATAAGCTTGTCCCTCTTATTTTAGAAATGTCGGCTGAGTTTCAAGCCGATCGTGAAGTTGAGCGTCTTATTCAAGAATTTGGAGGCGTTGAAAAATGGCAGGAAGTCTCTCGTCAGCTTTTGGCGTTTGGTCAGAAAAATCTACCTGAAGACGTCTTGGAAAGCCTTGCTAATTCTCATGAAGGAGTGATGACACTCTTCCGTATGATGAAAGGCTCGGAACCAAGTTTTGGAAGTAAAAATGCGATGTCTGGGTCTCTTGATGAGGCAGGACTTCAATCCATGATGCGGGACCCTAAATATTGGAGAGATAAAGATCCTTCCTTTGTTGCCAAAGTGACCCAAGGCTTTGAAGGGCTGTATAGCTAAGAACATAAGTAAATATTTCTAATTCTCTTCCCCTTGTTTAGAGGGGAAGAGGGGTGGCATATAAAACCTTCCCACTCTTGCTAGCGCATTGTTTATTGACAGAGAATGCTTAACATTGAAGTGTAATAGATTATGTATCTTTTCTGTCTTATTTATCGAATAAGCCTATAGAGGAGTTTGGTGCATGAAACTATTTCATATTATTGTGTTCGGATTAACGCTTGGTGTTATCTTCATGTTTCTGGGTGGTACGAAACAGAGTTTTTCGAGTAACGATTTATCCACTCTTCCACAATCTGATATCCCTGTGATTGTTGAATTATTTACCTCTCAAGGATGTTCGTCTTGCCCACCAGCTGATCGTCTGGCAGAGGCATTAACACAACGCAATAATCTTTATATATTATCCTGCCATGTCACATATTGGGATTATATTGGCTGGAAAGATACATTAGGATCAAGTGCCTGCGATGACCGTCAACGTCAGTATGCGTACACCATGAAAGGGAGTGCCCGTGTCTATACTCCTCAGATCATTATTAATGGTCGCACTGATATGGTGGGAAGCCGTAGCGGAGAAGTTATAAACGAGATTACAAAAGCACAAAATCAAACAACTGAATTAATATCAATGCGTTCAAATGATGATCAGAGCTTTCAAATTGATCTTCCTAATCTTGATGCATCTAAACGGTATAAACTCCGTGCATTTTTAATAAAGACAGAAGAAGTTACACCGATTGGGCGTGGTGAAAATCGTAATAAGACGGTGATCTATGTTCAAAATGTAAAGGATATTTATAATATTGGTAATTGGAGTGGCCAAAGTGAGAGCCGTAGCGTTCCAATCCCTCCACATCTCATTCGTTCAAGTCGTGCTGATCAGATTATTATTTTAGCAAACCAGGATGGGTCTGGAGCTGTGAGTGCTGTAGGGCGGTTAAAGCTCTAACATCCATTCTGTAACTTTTCTTGTACCACCGTTGTTTCCTCTTTTTTAATAGGTGCAATAATAAGAGCCTCTTCAGCTGATGTTACATAGCTCTCTATTCTAGAGAGGGCTTCTCTGCTATCCCGACTTGCAAATATCATTAAAGATATTGTTCCTGTTCTTTTTGTCTTGGCATGTTCTTCTAGACTTTGGCGTATTTCTTCACGTACGGTGAGGCTATCATTCCATATTTCTCCAATTTCATTAATCATAGCTGTATAGACAATTGAAGGATCTGCCTCATAACCAGCACGCAGAGCTCTCATATTCCGTGTGATGTTTTGAAGGGTTCTTAATTGGCCTTCTTTATCTATATGTGTAACAAGGTCAACCCATTGATTCATCTCGTAGTCTTGATGTAATGTTGCTGTGATGTTTTGAAGGCTCTCGGCCGTTTCTTTTTTATGTATATTTTGAGTATAGAGGACATAGAGTTGTTGTATTCCTTTTACAAGATATTGTTTTGGGTCTTGTATTACAGTGTGGACAAGAAAATCGATATCCTCTTTTGCCATACTTCTATCAGGCTTCTTCATGATTTGGTCTATCGTATTCGATCCATTTAACAAATCTTGTCTTGAATGATAACGTTGATCTGGTTTTTGTTCGAAAGGGATAGTTTTAGCTTGTGGCTGAAATTTTTTACCAAGATTTACTCGTGTCCCAACGACTGGTCCTGGGGGATTATTGTCCATCTCGCTCATTGTATTGATCCTCTTGCTTTATTCTTTATGTCATGAAAGGGCAAGAGGAAGTTTAATAGGATTATAATGAGTATGTCAATTACCTACTTTTGTAAAATAGGCTTAATTTCGATTTTATGCTGGTACAGAGATTAAATAATTCATTTTTTTGAAATCTTGATGTGTGGCGTTCCTATTGGTCTGATCATAAGCCATATGATAGAAATGTGTTGGGCTATAAATGCAAATAGATGGAATGGGGCTACACAGCTACACGAATAAAAAGAAATTTATTATCGACTGTGCCTGTGTTTTCCAGACGGTGGGAGATGTTTGCAGGGGAGTAAATAAGATCACCTTCTTTATAATCAATCTTTTTTTCGCCCTCATATCCATCACCATCATATTCAATGAATCCTGTTCCTTGAGTAACAATAAAGAATTCATCAACAAGGTGGTGGGTATGCCAATCAAAAGCTTTTCCTAGAGGAAGGAATCCTTCGGTCATAGCCTCTAAATTTCTTGATATGGGGTCTGTTGAGTCAAGAAGTAATCGACGACTCCCAGATCCTCCATGGGCATCTTCAATAGGAATATCAGCAATTGTTTTTTTGAAGGGTTGGCGCTCGTCTGACATGATGAGTAAATCTCTTTATTTTAAGTGAGTAATGTTATTATACCAATGAGCCTGCAAATTCACGTGTATTATAATCATCAATCACACGCTGGAAGTTCGTACGAACGCTCCGTGTGAGAGGAAGAAATTGTATAGCGATAATGCCATCATTTGTTTTTCTAAGGACATGTCCCTTATGTGTAATGCGTAGAATTTGTTCATGAAGCTTGAATTTGAGAGTCACAGGAATTTCTTCTCCAACTTCTGTTGTTTTAAAGTCACCAAAAATTTTAGCGCCCCCCATGCCCCAATTTTCAACAGGGTAGTTTTGACCGTTTATTTCGCCCACACATTGATCACACGCACGACGAGGCGTTGCGCGTTGATTATCACCATCTTGAGTTGTATTGCTTGTTATATACATATCTTTAAACGTCTTTAAAGTTGAAAGCATTTTCCTGTTCTATCCTATTTTTATGATTATGATGTGAGAGCAGTCGATGTTTTAAACCCCATCAATTGTTAAGCAGATTTACGTAATGTACATTAATTTTTTGAATTTGCAAGTTTTATTTAGGGGGTACAGCCTATTTTTCCACAAAAAATATAAAAAAGGCTTGACATTATAGGAAAATAAACCTAAGTTAAGTTCATCAACGCCATGATTGTCTTTTATATGACGGATATATGAATATCCCTCAAAGGCTTGTGACGGACTCATGTCTGGCATCTCTGGTGTTTGAGCATATTGGAATAACAGTTTTTTATTAGGGAATCCCCTTACTGCTCCAGCCTTTTCGCTTGTGTGTGGTCTTGATTTTTTGAGGCAACCCTATCCAAGCATTTTCAAGATTAACATTTAAATTTGTGAGGTGAAAAATGGCTACATCCATTTCTCAGGCCTTCGTGAAGCAATTCGAAAGAGAAGTTCACGAAGCCTATCAACGTATGGGATCTAAATTGAAAGGAACCGTTCGTTCTATTAACAATATTAAGGGCTCTACAGCTGTTTTCCAAAAAGTTGGAAAAGGAACAGCATCTACAAAATCAACGCATGGAATGGTACCTGTGATGAATCTCGATCATTCTTCGATTGAGTGTCTATTACAAGATTACTATGCAGGAGATTGGGTTGATCGTCTGGATGAACTTAAAGTCAATATAGATGAGCGTCAGGTGATCGCGAATGCGGGTGCTTATGCGTTAGGACGTAAAACGGATGAAATGATTATTTCATCTCTTGCCTCTGCAGCCCAAAATCTTATTCCAGCTACCGCAACAGGGCTGACCAAAGATAAGGTTCTGGAAGCTTTTGAAATTCTAGGTGAGGCCGATATTCCTGATGATGGGCAACGATTTGCAATTGTCGGGTGGAAGCAATGGAGCGATCTTTTGAAAATCAATGAATTTGGAAATTCAGACTATATAGGCTCTGATGAACTTCCATGGAAAGGCACACAAGCAAAAAGTTGGCTTGGAACCACATGGATTCCCCATTCTGGATTACCTGATAATGGGGCAGGGGTTCGGTCTTGTTTTTGGTTTCATAAAACAGCGATTGGTCATGCGTCTGGATCTGATGTTCAAACAGATATTTCATGGCATGGAGATCGTGCCGCGCATTTTGTCAATAATATGATGAGCCAAGGTGCAGCATTGATTGATGCCAATGGTGTCGTCGTTGTGGATTGCACAGAATTGTAATCAACAAAAATAAACAGAGAAAAAAGGAGAAAGCAAAATGGCTTTTCAATCCAATGATTTGAGT
>JAJFGT010000052.1 GCA_021776015.1 Alphaproteobacteria bacterium | reverse complement strand
TGATTTTCTATTAGAAGAGAGGATTTATCTACATTTACTCCTAAGCAAAAAAATAATATCTTTTTTCTTAATAAATAATTTGAATATCAGCTCGATCGGGCAAAGCTGTTTCATCTTCCGATATTCCAATAGTTTTAAGCTGAATTTGATCTGTCCTTATGCCTAATTCTACAAGCCATTCCCTTATAGAAAGCCCCCGAGCAAGAGCTTTCCTTTTAGAATTTTTTATCTGGTTTTCTTTAGGAGAACTTGCATAAATTTTAACAAGAATAGTTTTTGCCTCTTGTTCAAGAAAGTAGATTCTTATAATTTCTTCAAACTTACGTTTCTGCATCTTTGTTAATTCAAGAGAAGAGGGTAAGAATCCAATCGTTAGGTCTATACTTCTAGGACTATCCTCTGTTAAATACGGTTTTGATGAAGAGGAAGAGGACACTAAAGACCGTGCCTGAACCTTTGCTGGTTTTATAGAGCGTGCTCTCTCCACAGATGTTGAAACCTTTATAGTATTCGTTTTTTTTACATCTCTAATCGTAAGAAAAGGAGGTAAGGGAGGTTTTTTCATCGGTTTAATAGTCGATGAGACAATAGCAGGGTTTTTAGAAGAAAACATTGTGGGTGGCACATAAGCGTCCTCTGCTTTAACCACACTAAAGAATAATAATCCCTCTGATATAAAAAGGGAAAATAGAAAAACGAAAAATAGTCTTTTGCTATTGAACATTCCCGAGTAAAACTTGCAAATTTTTATGAAGATGGATATTACTTGCCAAGAGATTTCCAGATGTCAGTAGATCTTTATTATTAGGATTAAGACTTGTCAAAGAACCCTTAGCTTCTTGTACAATTAAAATTCCTGCTGCAACATCCCAAATAGAAATATTTGCCCCCCAATATCCATCAACACGGCCTGCAGCAACATAACATAGATCAAGAGCTGCAGAACCACTGCATCTAAAAGTTACCTCTTGCTCTTGCAAAATTTTGATTTGATTACGATATTCTTTTGAATCTGGAGTTGAACCAACGGGAGAGCCTCCAGAAATCACAGCAGTATTTAATTTATTTCTTCCTGAGACAAGAAGACGCTTATTACCAATAAATGCTCCTTTTCCAAATTCAGCAAAAAACAACTCATTACTTATAGGATTATAAACAATGCCTGCCTTTGATTTTCCATTTTCAACAATAGCAATAGAAATACACCAATGAGGAATACCATGAAGAAAATTTGTTGTTCCATCTAATGGATCAATAACAAAGATAGGAGCATCTTTCTTTCCTTTAATACTGCCGGACTCTTCCATGATGAAACCATATTCAGGTCGAGCTTTAGAGAGTTCTTCATGAAGAATTTCTTCCGCTCTTTTATCTGCAGCGGAGACAAAATCAGCCGGTCCTTTACGAGACACCTGTAATTGTTCAACCTCACCAAAATCTCGTAAAAGAGAGCGAGAGGCTGCTTTTTCTGCAGCGGAAAACATAATTTTAATATCGGGAGAGAGTTTTAACATTTAGTCTTTTGCCTTTTCTACATAACTTCCATCTTCGGTCTTCACGACAATACGTGTATCTGTTCCAATATGAGGGGGCACCATAACACGTACACCATTTTCAAGCACGGCCGGTTTAAAAGATGTTGTCGCCGTTTGTCCTTTAACAACAGGTTCAGATTCAACAATATTAAAAATAACAGTATCAGGAAGGCGAACACTTAAAGGAGTATCTTCATAGCTTTCAACAACGACAGTCATACCATCTTGTAAAAACCTTGCTGGTTCACCAATTAATTCAGAATCAATATTAATTTGTTCATATGTCTCTAGATGCATAACAGTATACTGGTCTCCATCAGGATATAAATACTGGTAGTCATCTTGCTCTAATCTTACTTTCTCTAGGCTTTCTTGTGTTCTAAAACGTTGAACATCTTTATTCCCACTTTGAATATCACGCATGGTCATATTCACAAAAGCACCACCTTTTCCAGGTTGAGATGTCTCGCCCTTAATGATGCTAAAAAGTTTCCCATTATGTTCAATAACATTTCCAGGTTTGAGTGTGTTTGCATTCACTTTCATGATGTACTGAACCTTTATTTTGAATTTTGTTCGTTAATGATAGACCGTCCCATTGAAAGCAAGCGGTCTTTAATTTCGCCATCCTCCATATCATCTAGAATGGAAGAAAGAAAGTCTTTTTCCTTTTCAGAGAGAGTTTTTTGTACTTTCTCTTTTGTTTTTAGAGTCTTCTCTAATCGTCGAGTCGTCGGTATAAACTCAAGGTCTATAATCCCCTCGTAAGGTAACAATCTATTAATCCGCTCTAAAATCATTCCTTTACGATAAGAAACAGTCATAGAATGTGCTGGAGCAACAGCAATTTGCAATGTTTTCTCAAAAGTTTGATTTTTACCATAGCCTTTTTTTCGAACTTTAATACTTGCCGGTTCGGCATAATAGGCCATTTCAGGACCTATAATATCACTCCAATGATCTAAAACCCGCCCCAAAGAAATAAATTTTTTCTTGCACACATTGGAAGTGACTTTCTTTACACTTCGGGCTATAGGTTTTAATGAGCTCATAAATGTACAATAGAAGGTTTATATCCCATTGTCATCTTTCAATCCGTCCCTTTCTAACATATCTGATTTTCGAACACACCTTTTAGCATGGTATCGACTGAATAGACGTGAACTTCCTTGGCGTTACCAACAAAATGCTCCCCCCGATCCTTATAAAGTATGGCTCTCTGAAATTATGCTCCAGCAAACGACGGTAACAGCTGTGATTCCTTATTTTCAGAAATTTATAAAAAAATGGCCTACACTCTGTGACCTAGCTCAAAGCCCACAAGAGGAAATCATAGATATGTGGGCGGGTCTTGGCTATTACTCCAGAGCTCGTAATCTTCATAAATGTGCTAGACAGGTTCTTCAAAATCATCAGAGCGTTTTTCCAAATACAGAGAAAGAACTTCTTACTCTTGCAGGCATCGGTCCTTATACAGCGGCAGCTATCCTCTCTATTGCCTATAATAAACCTGCTAATATTGTTGATGGAAATGTAGAACGCTTTATGGCACGCTTTTTTATGCTTAAAAAACCTTTACGAGATATCAAACCTCTCATAAAGAATAAAGCATCTGTTTTTGTAGGAGATTATGAGGGAGATCATAGTGATTATTCCCAAAGCCTTATGGAGCTCGGAGCTCTCATCTGCACACCACAATCTCCTAAATGTGAACAATGCCCTGTTCATCATTACTGTGAAAGCTATGCTAATAATTTTCAAAATAAAATTCCAACACGAATTTCCAAAGAAAACAAACCTCTACGTCCTCAACGACATGGACATGCCTATCTCATTAAAAATAAAAAGAATGAAATTTTAGTTGAGAGACGAGAAGAGAAGGGACTCCTTGCTAATACCATTGGAATCCCCACAAGCCAATGGGTAGATCATAAAAAAGAAAAAGAGCATCTCCCTCTCTACAATAAAAATGATTTTAAAGAGATAGAAGAACGTATTAACCATGTTTTCACACACTTTGAGTTAGAATTAAGTGTTTACGTTAGTGAAACTTTAAAAATTGATCAGTCAAATAAATATTATTGGATATCTGAAGAAAACTTAAAAAGAAAATTACCTACAGTCTTTAAAAAGGTATATAACTCTCAAGAGAAATTAAGCCCTAAAAAATAAAGAAAAATAGATAAAGGAATAGAAAATGGTAAATATAAAAATTATCTTTAGAGTGTTCTTTTTATTTTGTTGTCTTTTATCTTATGCGGCATCTGCACAAGAAGTGAATTCTTCCCCAGATACAATAGTAGAGAGCACTTCAAAGGCTAAGCTTGTCATTGACATTGAATCCGAAGCTACCTCTGGTATTGAATTGAAAAATACATCAAACATAGATTTTGATTTTGAAAGGGGAACTAAATCAGGAGAGGATAGAAGTATTGAGGACTTTTATAGAAGCCTAGCTTTTTCGAAAATAAAGCATCTTTATCTATCTCCTAATTACCGTAATTTAACAAAATTTTATTGGAAAACAAACCACCTACAAGAAAGCGAAGACCATCATGTTGATGCATTTCTTCTTTTAACTCAGTGCAAGTCTATTAAACATTTTTATAACAATGATTTTCAATGGAAAAAAATTAGAAATATAGGAAGAAGATATATTGAAAAAAATAAAGGAAACTTTCCCTATAAATTTAAAACTGTTCAGCAAATAAAACTTGGCGCCTATAGCTTTGAACAGGAAGGTTTCAAAATTATCCCTCAATATGCATACAATAAATCAAGAAGGCTCCGTGTAACAAATAATGTTTTCGATGCTGAGGATTTTTGTCTCCCCCGTAGCTTTGAAGTGGGATACCTCAAAGAAGCCCCTTATAATTTAGTCTTATCCATAGCCAGCCCCTTTACGTTAAAGAATATTCCAATGTCGAAAAAACTTTCAAAGACGTATCTAGACTACGTCAATGATAATGGATTAGAAAGATCTCCCTATATTGTTTTTTATATAACGCCACTTTTATATAAAACCTTAAACTTTGATATCAATCTATCTGCAAGCTATATGGCTGAATATTCAGGGACACTCGATTATGTTGAGGTCTACGCTGATTCTGGACTAACACGACTTCTTTATAGAGAAGACCGTCGAAAATAGAAATAAAAGACCTTCTTTTTTACTTCTCAGCGCCACTATCTCTTAATTTCTGCCTCAAAGCATCAATCGGATACTGACGTCCATTCTCTTTATAATGCCAGTATGTCCAACCATTACACGACGGGGCATCCTGCAGAGCAGCGCCTACCTTGTGAATAGATCCACGAATAGAATCCTCTCCTGATGATGTAAAAAGATTTCCATCCACACCAATTTTTGCAGAATATTTGTTTTTATGATCAGTCAAAACGGTTCCAGGTTTTAGATAACCATGTTCAAGCAACCAACCAAACGGAATCCTCTTTTGATCTCGCTTAGAGGTCAACTTAAGAGCATCAGGCTCACTAATTTCTTCTGTAAGATTAAGACGTTCCGTAGCGGCCTTAATATAAGGTTCTTCTTGCTCTAACCCCACATACTGACGTCCAAGCTGTTTTGCCACGCATCCTGTTGTTCCTGTTCCAAAGAAAGGATCAAGGACTACGTCATTTTGACGTGTAGAAGATAATATCACGCGATAGAGAAGGGACTCTGGTTTTTGAGTCGGATGCACTTTTTGACCATCTTCACCCTTAAGACGTTCATGACCATTACAAATAGGGAGTACCCAATCACTACGCATTTGCGTT
>JAJFGT010000051.1 GCA_021776015.1 Alphaproteobacteria bacterium | reverse complement strand
TGTCTATGTTCCTGCTGATGATTTAACAGATCCTGCGCCAGCAACAACGTTTGCACATTTGGATGCAACGACTGTTCTATCTCGTCAAATTGCAGAATTAGGAATTTATCCTGCTGTTGATCCTTTGGATTCAACATCACGTATTCTTGATCCACGTATTGTTGGTGATGAACATTATAAAGTTGCAACAGATGTTCAAAAAACACTTCAAACCTATAAAGCATTGCAGGATATTATTGCGATTTTGGGAATGGATGACTTGTCTGAAGATGATAAGTTAATTGTAGCGCGAGCTCGAAAAATTCAGCGTTTCCTCTCTCAACCTTTCCATGTTGCTGAAGTCTTCACGGGAGCGCCTGGAACATATGTTTCTTTAGAAGATACTATTAAAGGATTCCGTATGATCGTAAATGGTGAGTTAGATCATTTGCCAGAAAGCGCTTTTTATATGGTAGGAACAATTGACGAGGCTATGGCTAAAGCTAAGAAAATGGTAGCAGAAGCGGCATAACAAACGATGACTGAAACACAAGATAATAGATTCCACTTTGAACTTGTCTCTCCTGCTAAAAGATTGATGGAGATGCCTGTTTTTCAAGTCACTGTTCCTGGGCAGGATGGAGATTTCGGGATTCGTAAAGGCCATGAATCTTTTATTGTATCGATGCGTCCTGGTGTCATTGAAATTTTGAAAGAGAAAAATACCTCATCAGATTTTGTTCCAGAACGTTTTTTTGTTGCAGGTGGTTTTGTTGATATCTCGTCAGAAAATTGTACGGTTCTTGCTGAAGAAGCCATTCTCGTCACTGATCTTGATAGAGCCACCATTGAAGCAGAAATTGTGTCCATTGAAAGTCACCTTGTGGCAGAAGCAGTGGGAGGAGATCAAAAACAACTCTCTCGAGATCTTCATGTAGCACAGGCTAAACTGAAGGCACTTTAAGCCAACGTGTTTACTGAAATATTAGAGAATTTTGGAAATCCAACATCTTTTTATCAATTGATGGGATGGATTGCTTTATTTTTTTTCGTTCTGTCTTATCAATTTAAATCTCCTCGTCATACAACAGCCCTCTATGTTCCCGCAGACATTTGTTATGCGATTCACTACTTCGGTTTGGATAGTTATTCTTCAATGATGATTACTCTAGGGGCGATGTGTCGAAATATCTGTGGTGCTTGGGGAAGCGATCGACTTATGAAAGTCGTTATCATTTTCTATGTAATCTTTGCTTGGTGTATGATTCTATTTTTAGGTGAAACAATTTATGAAATTGGGGCAGCTCTCGGAACAACGTTTATGTCTGTCGCTATCTGGTTTAGGGATCGTTTTTATGTGTATCGTCTTTTGGCGATAGGACATCAGATATCATGGATGATATTATTTGTATCTTTAGGGTCTTATTCAGGTGTTTTAATGATCTGTATAACTTTTGTATCCAATATTGTAGGAATAATGAGATATAGATTTCAGAAAAACCCTTCTGAAAATAGAGATTTTATTTCACAAGATTCAATCTCATAGCAACTCTAGGGTTAATCTCAAGATCTTTTTCTTTTATACGAATGTCCAATAATTCGGGCCAATTATGATCAGGTTCAAAAATGGAGAAATGGTTCTTTTTATAAAAAGGAACATTGAATGGAATATCAGTAAAACTTGTTAAAGTTAAAAATTTATATCCAGATTGCTTGGCCTGCTGAATGACAGCTTGAAGTAATTCTCGCCCTATACCCTGACCTGACATATCTTCTTGAACAGAAATTTCCTTTAAGTAAGCTTGATTGTCGATTTCAGTTGTGACCGCAAATCCTACAAGATTTTTAGTGAGATGTTCTGCCACGTGAATAACAGATTTTTTGGGGAGGTTTTTATAGTCTTCAATAGTAGCAGGTTCCATATCGGCAATTATATCGAGATCATATTTTCGAAAGGCTTGCGCAGCAGAAAGTTCAATCTCTGGAAAGAAAATATAATCGGCTTCTGTCGCTGTTCGAATGGAAATCATATTTGCTTAAGATGTTGTTCTTTTGCCCATTGAATATCTTTGTAGTTAAAGCCAGATTCAAGGGTTGGTTTGATGATTTTAAAATAGGGTGAAATATCAAAGTCGCGTGGGACAAATAGGCTATGATGACGGATCTCCATAATCTCATCATCTGAGCAATCCTCAGCATCTTTATTACATCTTTTCCTTGTTTGAACTTTAGGTAAAATTGGATAATGGATAGACTGAAAAGATTGAGCGATTAAAGTTGAACAGATAGCTCGTGTAGGATCACCACTGCCTAATGCGAGCATTCGCCGTCTCCATCGTACAGGAACAGGAGGTTCTGGTAATAAATAGCGCAAAAGATCTATGACGTTCTTAATGTCATACTGTGTTCCAAGTTTATCTATCATGAAAGAAATGAGTTTTTCCCTATCTTTTGTGCTTAATTTGATGGGGCGACAGATACGTGTGTGTTTATCTGCATATTTAGATAGAGGGACTGCAATAACACCTTGTATAATATCTGCTTCAATTAGGCAGGGTGGATCGTTAACTATTTCATTGGAAGACGCATTGCTTTCTTTAGAAATAACATCAGGAATGGTGCCTGCGTAAAAGGCAGCATGAGACCATGTTGATTGTGTTAAATATTTAATAGCGCTGCTAACTCTAAGATTTCCTTCAACTAAAAGAATATCCCCTGGCTGTAGAGAAGATTTAAGATTTTGAATATTTGTTGTGGCGGCTGGGCTGTAATCGGATATTTCTTTTTGAAGGTAGTGTGCGAGCCAAAGGCTTATTTTTTCTGTCGCAAGGTTCATAATGTCTATCATTCATAGTTTTGTATAGAAAGGCAGAGCTATATTAAGCTCTTCAAAATTGATCTTATAATGTTTTGCTTGTTTCTAATATAGAAAATTGTGAAAGCCATCTGAAGTCAAAGGGGATATTCTTAAGAATATCTATATCAATACTATAAAATCATGTAGACTAGTTTATATTGATTTTTTAATAATTGTAAAAACACATTTAATTTATAGAATATATAATTTATAGAACAAAGAGATAGGTCTTATGTCTGATAATCTTGATCTGGCTGCTCCTTCTGATGAAGAGTCCTTAACTGAAAAGGGAGGGCTTAATAAAGTTCTCTTTATTATGCTTCCCATTCTACTATTGGTTGCTGTTGTGGCAGGTTTGTATTTTAGCGGAACGTTGGATAGGTTTTTAAATAAAGACCATGCTGTAGAGGCAGAGTCCACGGAACATGTTATAGAAGGTACAGAAGCGGGAGGTACGGATTATAGTCAGTTGGGAGATATTGAACATATTGTGTTTTTACCCATTCCCGACATGATTGTTAATCTTGGAAGCGATGATGGGCGATCTCATCTTCTCCGTTTGAGTGTACAGCTTGAACTCTCTAATCAAAGAGATTTGGAGATTGTAGAGTCTGTATTACCACGAGTTAAAGATCAATTTCAAACCTATCTTAGAGAACTTCGTGTCGAAGATCTCCGTGGTTCTAAGGGGAAGTATCGTTTACAAATTGAGCTTTTGTCCCGAGTGAATACGGCGGCTTATCCTGTTAAGGTAAAGGATGTGCTCTTTGATGAAATTATTGTACAATAGAAATAGGTTAAGAGTTTTTGTGCTCAGTGATTTTAACGGGACGAGAATAATATGAGCGATACACACGCCTTGGATGATTATACTGAGGAAGAAGATCATCAAGAGTCTGAGGAAAATGTGGATGACTTAATGGCATCTGAGCATGATTCTGATGGGGATGATGATGACACTATCTATGGAGACGTTGGAGAACGCATTCTAAATCAAGAGGAAATAGATAGTCTTCTTGGATTCGATGATGATTTTTCTGGTATTTCAAACGGTTCGGGGGTTATGGCGCTCATTAACTCCGCGCTTGTCAATTATGAACGTCTCCCCATGCTTGATGTTGTATTTGATCGCCTTGTGCGTCTAATGTCAACGTCACTTCGAAATTTAACATCTGATAATGTGGATGTGAGTCTGGACCAAGTCTCTACAGTACGGTTTGGTGATTATATGAACTCAATTCCATTGCCAGCTATGTTATCTGTCTTTAAGGCAGAAGAGTGGGATAACTATGCCTTGATGGTGACAGATAGTCCTCTTATTTATTCTGTTGTAGATGTTCTCCTTGGAGGACGTAAAGGAAATCCATCTGTTCGTGTTGAGGGGCGACCTTATACAACGATAGAAACAAGGCTTATTGAGCGGATGGTTAATGTTTCTTTGAATGATCTGTCATCAGCATTTGACCCCCTCTCTCCTGTTAGTTTTTCTTTAGAACGCATGGAAACAAATCCTCGTTTTGCTGCGATTACACAAAGTGGAAATGCTTGTGTGCTTGTTCGAATGCGGGTTGACATGGGAGATAGAGGAGGGCGGGTTGAAATATTAATTCCCTATGCAACATTAGAACCTGTGCGTGAGCTTCTTCTTCAAATGTTTATGGGAGAAAAATTTGGACGTGACTCTATTTGGGAAAATCACTTAACGTATGAATTACATCAAACAGATATTTACTTACAAGCTGTTTTAGGCGAGATTACACTGGAGTTAAGTGAAATTTTAAATGTTAGGGTTGGGGACACACTTTACTTTAATACAAAACCAACAGATAAAATAGAACTTCGATGCGGTGATATCCCTATTTTTAGAGGGCCTATGGGACGAAAAGACCAAAATATCGCAGTGAAGATTGAAGACTATGTTCCAAAGAATAAAGATTAATCTTTGTCGATAGTTAGAATGGATATAATAAATGATTTTTGATATGAATCTTTCAACATTTTTAGATTTTGCTGTTCTTGCTCTTTTGGCGGGGACTGTCTTTTTTGCTATTCGTTTGTCAGCACAGCTTAGAGTTTTAAAGGAAAGTAAGGGAGATTTGGAACGGCTTGTTTCTAATCTTTCTATTAATATTAATCGTGCCCATGAAGCAATTCAAGAGATGCATGAGGTGGCAAATACATCAGGAGATAATTTGCAAACACTTATTCGTACAGCTCAAGATCTAT
>JAJFGT010000006.1 GCA_021776015.1 Alphaproteobacteria bacterium | reverse complement strand
GATTTCTGAAAAAGAATCTTTTAAGTATTTATTACTATTCACGGTCTTCTATCTTTTGTCGGGTACAGATACATTTCTACATTTCTACACTCTGGGATTCCAAATGAATAGCCTGACCCCTATTTCTGATTTGCTCTATTTGGGGATTTCAGTACTGGGTCTTATCTTATGCTTTAAAATCAATGTGAGAGGAAACAATCAGGAGTTCATCAAACGGTTTACCTGCCTCTCTCTTCCTGTTCTGGTAAAGCTTACTGTATTAGCAGGATCAGCTCTCCTCTTATTCTTTATACTCATGGGGTATATTTTTGGTGAGAATTGCTATGATATTTTCCCACAAACATGGTGTGAGCAATATGTTGATCCCGAGATAGATTATTTGGAAACAACATCTCTTGATATTCTCTTATTCGTGGCTATTTTATCTCTCTATTACTGGCGACTTATTAAAATGTTTAAAATTGTATCAGGGCAGGTTTAAAGATGTTTCAATCCATAAGCGATCGATTAGGTGGGATTTTTGAAGGACTTCGTGGAAAAGGAGCCCTAAAGGAAGACGACGTCAATACAGCTATGCGAGAAATTCGTATTGCCCTTCTTGAAGCTGACGTTTCTCTCTCCGTTGTAAAAGATTTTATCAGTACCGTCAAAGAACAAGCCATTGGTCAAGATGTTGTCAAAGGGGTGAACCCTGCTCAACAAGTTGTCAAAATCATCAATGATGCCATGATTGAAATGCTGGGCTCGGATGAGACTGGTCTTTTGGCTTTAAATGCCAAACCCCCTGCCGCCATTCTAATGGTCGGACTTCAAGGATCTGGGAAAACAACATCTTCTGCAAAAATTGCAAAGTTTTTGACAGATAAGCACAATAAAAAAGTCCTCATGGCTGGGCTAGACGTTCACCGCCCTGCGGCTCAAGAACAGCTCGCACAGCTCGGGGAACAAACTGGTATCTCTACTCTCCCCATTATAAAAGGACAGTCTCCTGTAGAAATTACAGAACGTGCGATGAAAACAGCCTCTCTTGAAGGCTATGACATTGTTATGTTAGATACAGCTGGACGTCTCTCCATTGATAAGAAATTAATGGATGAAGTTGTACAAATCAAAGCTGCTTCCAATCCTGTAGAAACACTTCTTGTCGCTGATGCCATGACAGGCCAAGACGCTGTCAATATTGCAAAATCTTTTGACGAAGCTCTTTCTATCACAGGTATTATGCTGACACGTATGGATGGTGACGCTCGAGGGGGCGCTGCCATGTCTATGCGTGGTATTACAGGTAAACCTGTAAAACTCATTGGTGTAGGTGAAAAATGGGACGAGATTGAAGCCTTTCACCCCGACCGTATTGCCAGTCGTATTTTGGGAATGGGAGATGTGGTTTCTCTTGTTGAGAAAGCCGTTGAACACGTCAATGAAGAAGATGCCGCTAAAATGGCGGAGAAGTTTAAAAAAGGGAAATTTGACTTCGATGACATGCTCTCACAAATGCGCCAAATGAATAAAATGGGAGGCGCTGGAGCTCTGATGAAGATGCTTCCAGGTTTAAGTAAATTTTCAGATCAAATAGAAAATGCAAACTTAGAAGGCAATGTCCTTAAAAAACAAGAAGCCATGATCCTTTCCATGACAAAAGAAGAGCGCTCCCGTCCAAATCTCTTAAACGCTTCAAGAAAGCGTCGGATTAGCAAAGGATCAGGGACCTCTGTTCAAGATTTAAATCGCCTTATTAAGCAACATACGCAAATGGAAAAAATGATGAAGCGTATGAAAAAAATGGGGATGAGTGGAATGATGAAACAAATGAAATCCTTTATGGGGGGTAAAGATGCCGACATGATGGATCAATTAGAGGGAATGAGTGAAGAAGACGCTCAGGCTTTACTTGAACAGGAGAAAGCAAGTGGCGGTTTAGGACCAAATCCATTTGATAACATGCCTTCTTCTGATTTCGGAGGAAGCACTCCAGCAATGTCTGGACTTTCAGGAATGGCAGGCATGCCTGGGATGGGAGGACTCTCAGGAATGCCTACACGTGGGGGAAGTAAGAAAAATCGAAAAAATAAGAAACGATGATTGAAAAATAAACATAAAACAAAAGGAGAAAAATTATGGCACTAGCAATCAGACTGTCTCGCGGAGGACGTAAAAATAGACCGCATTACTCAATTGTGGTCGCAGATTCACGAAAGCCTCGTGATGGACGCTTTATTGAGAAACTTGGAACATACAACCCTCTACTAGCTAAAGATGATGAGTCACGCGTGCAACTCAATGGTGAGAGAATTACGTATTGGTTGGGTGAAGGCGCTAAACCTTCTGACCGTGTTGCGACTTTTCTAGGAAAAGCAGGTCTAGCTCCTGTTCCTGAACAGAGAAACAGCCCTGAAAAATCAAAACCAAAGGCTAAAGAACAAGCGCGTATTGCTGAAAAAGAAGAAAAAAGCAAGCTTGCTGAAGAGGCAAAAGCCACAGCAGATGAAGAAGCTAAAGCGGCAGCCGCTGCGCCTGCTGAAGAAGCTCCTGTTGTTGAAGAGGCTGCTCCTACTGAAGCTCCTGCTGCTGAGGAAACTCCAGCTGAAGCACCAGCCGAAGAGACAAAAGCAGAAGACGCTCCAGCCTCTTAAAGAGTATTATCTATTTTTAAAAACTATCCTGAATCTATTTCAGGATAGTTTTATCTTCGTATCCCATTAACTTTAAAGAGACCAAAGAAAAAATGAGTGAACGAATTTGCGTTGCAAAAATCACTTCAGCACACGGAATTAAAGGATTTGTGAAAGTTAAAATTTTTACAGATAAGCCTACAGATCTTGAGCAATACAATCCTCTTTTTGTAAGTAAAAGCACCGATAAAACACTAACAATTACCCTTAAAAATTCTGTCAAAACCCAATGGGTTGCAGAGATAGAGGGAATTACAGACCGCAATCAAGCCGAAGAACTTCGAGGAACAGAACTTTTTATTGAAGAAAATGCTCTTCCTTCCCCTGATGAAGGCGAATTTTATTATAAAGATTTAATTGGAATGACTGTTCTTAATCATGAGGGAACTCTTTTTGGAACTGTCTTAGCTGTCCAAAATTTTGGAGCCGGTGATTTGTTAGAAATTAAACCTCCCACAGGAGACAGTTTCTATTTTCCCTTTAATGATGAGCATTGCCCTCTTGTTGACCAAGAGAAGAAAATCATTCACACAAAAGACATTGAATCTTTTATATTTTAAAGGAAATCATCTTTCATGGTATGGCATGTTAATATTTTAACTCTTTTTCCCGATATGTTCCCAGGGTCTTTGGGGCAGTCTTTAAGCGGACGAGCGCTTGAAAAAAAGATCTGGTCATACAATGCTATTAATATTCGTGATTTTGCAGAAGATTCTCGTAAGACTGTTGATGACACACCCTTTGGAGGCGGCGCAGGAATGGTTATGCGTCCTGATATTATTGAACGCGCCCTTCTCTCTTCCTCTCAAACAGGGCCAAGAATATATATGAGTCCTAGGGGAAAGCCTCTTACACAAGAGCGCGTTCAATCCTTATCTCAGGAAGAACATTTGACCCTTTTATGTGGGCGTTATGAAGGCGTCGATCAACGTCTCCTTGATGCTCATCAATTTGAAGAGCTTAGTATTGGTGACTATATCCTTTCTGGAGGAGAACCTGCCGCCATAATCCTTATGGATGCCTGTATTCGTCTTATTCCAAATGTCATGTGAAACAGTAAAACCCCATATG
>JAJFGT010000050.1 GCA_021776015.1 Alphaproteobacteria bacterium | reverse complement strand
AGTTGTACAGAAGAAAATAAGTTTTCATAGGATACACCCCTTTATGGTTTACCACGCTCTTTCCATCAGATAAAACAATAAGATGAATTATAAACCTGAATTTTTGGAAATAGCAGGTGTCAAAAAACTCTTTGAGATATTGGACACAGAAGATCGCCCTATGCTCCGAATTGTAGGAGGTGCCGTACGAAATCATCTTATGAAGAGCCCCGTTTCTGACATTGACTTTGCAACATTATGGACTCCTGATCAAATCATTCAAAAATGTCAAAAAGCTGGTATAAAAGCTCTCCCCACAGGCATAAAACATGGAACAGTCACGGCCATTTTTGAAAAACAGGGCTTTGAAATTACAACACTCCGTAAAGATATAGAAACAGATGGACGATTTGCAACGATTTGTTATACGCAATCATGGGAAGAGGACGCCACACGACGAGATTTTACTGTGAATGCTCTCTATATGGATAGTGAGGGAGAAATTTTTGATCCCTTAGGAACTGGTCTTTTAGACACACAAGAAAGAATTATCCGCTTTGTTGGGGATCCTACTCAACGCATTCAAGAAGATGCGCTTCGTATCCTCCGTTTTTATCGCTTTTCAACACAAATTGGAAACAACTCTATCGATACGATCAGTTTGAAAGCATGTAGAGAAAATGCGACCCTTCTTAAAACATTATCTCGAGAACGTATCACGGATGAAATATTTAAAATATGCTCGATCAATATCTATCAGAATGACCCAACATCCATTTTGAAAACAATGCATAATAACAATGTGTATTCAGAAATAAGTCCTGCAATACCCGACTTAGATACATTTCATCATATAGCCAACCTTCAAAAACGATACGATCTGTATAATGAAACACCTCTCGTTTTTTGTTTGTTTGAATATCAATTACAGATATGTCGATCTGTTTTATCTCTAAGCAAGAAACAAGTCCATTTTTTAAAGAAATTACAAGAAGCCTCTACTCAAAACAAATTAACGACCGCACTCCTTTTATATAAATACGGGAAAGATGTCGGACAACAAGCTCTTCTTTTTCGCATGGCTCAACACACAGGAACTGATGAAGATATCACTGTATCAAAGACATGGGAAAAACCTGCATTTCCTCTCAAAGGAATAGATTTACTTAAACACGGGCTGTCTGAAGGTGAAGAGCTTGGGAGACGCCTTAAGGAACTTGAAGACTGGTGGATCCAAAATGATTTTCAGCCTACTAGAGAAGACTGCCTGGCTCAGCTTACAAAGAAGATGAAATAAGAGAAAGAGGAACATCTTGCCCATAAATATAGTGGGCTGTCTTAGAATAAGCGTCCGTAAGATCACTCACAAAGAACTCATGTCGCCCCTCTTGGCTTAAAGAACCCTCAATTTCAGGGTGACGCACAAGATAATCAGCTAATTTATCTGGTATAATTTCATCTTGAGAAATTAACTCTATCGATGTTTTTTCTAAGAATTTTTGAATATGTGTTTTTAAAAGAGGATAATGAGTACAGCCCAAAATAATAGCCTCTACATTATTCTGAAGAAGAGGCTCAAGATACTCCTGTAGAATAGGATCAATCCATTTTAAACCATCGTTTTCAATCAAAGGCACCAACAATGGACAGCTTTGTGAAAAAACTTGTATCTTTGGGTTTATTTTATGAAGTTCTTCTTCATAAACTTTTGAAGAGACGAGACTTTGCGTTGCCAAAACACCAATCCGTGTATATTGCCGTTCATGAGCCGTTTCTAACGTAGGAATAACCACGCCTAAAATACGACGGTCAGGATATGTTCTAGGTAAATATGTCTGTTGTAATTTTTGTAAAGATGACGCATTTGCTGTATTACATGCCATGACAATCAATTGACACTCTTGGGCAAATAAAACATCCATAGCAGCCTGTGTATGGTTTAAAACAGCTTCAGGCGATCTACTCCCATAGGGAACATTCAGCGTATCTCCATAGTAGATAGTATCATAGGTTGGTAACCGATCAGAAATCGCTTTTGTAATAATAAGCCCTCCCAAACCAGAGTCAAAGATACCTATTTTCATACGGTTAAAATCCTTGGGTCAGATACTCTTATAAGTAAACACAGGAGTTTTTGGTGGACCCGAGCGGTCTCGAACCGCCGACCTCTACACTGCCAGTGTAGCGCTCTCCCAGCTGAGCTACGGGCCCAAAACATGGTAAAGGACGATTTATTTTAATGCTTTTTCTATAAAAAGACTAAAGGAAGGGGTTTATGCCTTACTTGTTTTGCCATTTTTAATTGGTGCCACATTTTGAACGATCAATTCAATTTTCCCACCAGCTTTTTCAACAGCAGCCTGAGCGGGTTTTGTTGTCCCTGTAATCTTTAGATTAACTTTTGTTTTGATCTCACCTGTCCCAAGAAGGCGAACACCATCTCTAAGGCGACGAATAACTTTTGAAGAAACAAGAACTTCTTCTGTAATCTCTTTTTTAGCATCAATCTGTTTAGCATCAATCGCGCTTTGAAGACGTGCCAATGTTATCGTAACATAATGTTTTGCAAATGGATTATGAAACCCACGCTTTGGTAAGCGTTTATAGAGAGGCATTTGACCTCCCTCAAAACCATTGATAGAAACACCAGATCGTGACTTCTGACCTTTAACACCACGTCCACCTGTTTTCCCTTTACCAGATCCAATACCACGTCCAACACGTGTACGATTTTTAGTAGATCCTTCTTTAGGGCTCAATTCATTCAATTTCATATCAATTCTCCATTATAGCGACTTAATCAATTTTGATCTAAGCTGCGTCTTCCACTTTCACAAGATGTTTAACTGCATTCACCATACCGCGAACAGAGGGTGTATCCTCTAACTCAGACGTTCTGTGCATTTTATTCAATCCTAGACCAATCAATGTTTGACGTTGAGACGCCTCACGACCAATAGGACTTCCTGTTTGCGTTACCTTTATTTTCTTATTAGCGGACTTTTTAGGCGCTACTTTTTTAGCTGGTGCCTTTTGAGTCTTTGGTTTTGCCGCTGCTACTTTTTTTTCTTCTACCATTATTTTACTCCGAATCCATACTGTGCATATCTTATTAAGACTTAGCGGTGTCTTCTGTTTTCCCTGATTGAATAGTACGTCCAGAAACGATGGACCCTATTTTTTTATTTCTACGATTTGCAACCATCCTAGGACTTTGAGTTCTACTCAATGCATCCAATGTTGCATTTACCATATTGTATGGGTTGTTTGATCCAATTGTTTTCGCGACGACATCCTGAACACCGAGAGCTTCAAAAATAGCACGAAGAGGTCCCCCCGCAATAATTCCAGTTCCTGGAGGTGCTGAACGCAAGAAAACTTTTCCTGCTCCAGAACGTCCATAGAGGTCATGATGCAAAGTCCGTCCTTCATATAAAGGAACACGAATCATATCATGCTTGGCTTTCATTGTTGCTTTCTTAATGGCATCAGGAACTTCTTTTGCTTTACTATGTCCAGTCCCGACACGACCATTTCCATCACCAACAATCATTAAAGCTGCAAAACCAAAACGACGTCCTCCCTTTACAACTTTAGCAACACGGTTGATACCAACCAAGCGCTCAACAAGTTCTTCTTGAGATTGTTCTGTTTGTTGTTGTTTTTCTCCAGCACGTGCCATCTTTAAATCCTTTATATTTTTTAAAATAAGAGTCCACCTTCACGTGCACCTTCTGCCAAAGCCTTTACACGGCCATGATACAGATAAGATCCACGATCAAACATGACCTTTTGAATACCTTCTTTTTTTGCACGCTCAGCGACAAGTTTTCCAATCTGAGTTGCAGCGTCAGCATTTCCGCCATTCTTTAGTCTAGAACGCATATCTGCTTCCATACTATTTGCTGATACTAACGTAGTACCCTTTTGATCATCAATGACTTGTGCATAGATCTGGCGACCTGATCTGAAAACACTCAAACGTGGTAATCCAGCTCTATTAATACGTGACAATTTTGCACGAACACGACGTTGACGTCTCTGAAGGTTTGTTTCATTTTTACTCATGGCTTAAATCCTATTTCTTCTTCCCTTCTTTTATCATCACATACTCATCAGCATAACGAATTCCTTTTCCTTTATAAGGCTCAGGCTTACGAAACTCACGAATCTCTGCGGCGACATGTCCAACACGTTGTTTATCAATACCAGATATTGTTATTTTTGTTTGTTTTTCAACTTCTAGCTTAACATCTGCAGGTACTGTATAGCGGACTTCATGGCTATACCCAAGAGAAAGGACAAGATCTTTTCCCTGTAAATTTGCACGATACCCAACACCTCTAATCTCAAGAAGCTTTTTATAACCTTCTGTAACCCCGACAACCATATTATAAACACATGTCCGATTTGTAGGCCATATCTGTCGTGCACGCTGACTCTGCGAGCGAGGCGTTAAAATGATTTGTCCATCTTCTAATTTCACAGACACATCATCATGCACACGAAAAGAGAGCTCTCCTTTAGCACCCTTTATAGCGACATTTTGTCCATCCACTGTTGAAGTCACACCTTCAGGTATGATAACAGGGAGTTTTCCAATTCTAGACATTTTCTATTCCTATAACTTCTAAAAATCTTTAAAAAAATACTACTCTAGAAAACTTGGCAGAGAACTTCTCCACCAACATTTTCTGTTCTTGCTTTATGATCAACCATTACACCATTAGGCGTAGAGACAACAGTGACACCCAATCCACTATAATAGTGAGGCATTACTTTTGAACCACTATAGACACGGCGACCTGGCGTTGAAACACGATGCATTTCACGAATAACACCAGAACCATCTACATATTTTAAATTCACAATCAATTGCTTCTTACCTGCATCAAGATCTTCAACGCTATAATTTTCAATATAACCTTCATCTTTCAAAACAGAACAAACATCTTCTTTGTGCTTAGACCAAAAACATGTAATTTCTGTTTTATGGGCTTGTTGTCCATTACGAATACGTGTCAACATATCTCCGAGGGGATCACTCATAGTCATTATTAAAAATCCTCTTTTTATACCTTACTAATCTCTATTACCAACTTGACTTTGTTAAACCAGGAAGCTGTCCTAGTGAACCAAGCTCACGAACCAAATTCCGTGATAAGTTAAATTTACGGTGAAAGCCTCGAGGACGTCCTGTCAAGGCACATCGATTCCGTAACCGAATTTTTGCACTATTCTTAGGAAGCTGTGCAAGTTGCACCGATGCGTTAAAACGCTCTTCCTGAGAAGAATTTTTGTTTTGAATAATGTCCTTCAATACAGCACGCTTATTCGTATATTTAGAAACTAAACGGCGACGCTTTAAATCTCTTTGTATTGCACTTACCTTTGCCATATTTTATATTCCTTTATTTTAACCTTTTATCTGGCTTATTTTTTAAATGGCATATCAAAGCCGTCTAAAAGTGTTTTTGATTCTTCTTTTGTTTTCGCAGTTGTACAAATTACAATGTCCATTCCACGAATTTTATCAACTTTATCATACTCAATCTCAGGGAAGACAATATGTTCTGTAATTCCCAGAGCATAATTCCCTTGACCATCAAAACTTTTTTCACTCACACCACGAAAGTCACGAACACGAGGCAATGCAATTGTCACAAGACGATCTAAAAATTCATACATACGAGCGCCACGTAGTGTCACTTTTACACCAATAGCCATTCCTTCACGCACTTTAAAAGAGGCGTTCGATTTTTTTGCAATTGTTAAAACAGGCTTCTGTCCCGCAATCAATTCAAGATCTTTTTCTGCAGACTTAATAAAGGCTTTGTTTTGCGTTGCTTCCCCAACACCCATATTAATAACAATTTTATCAAGAGCAGGAATCTCCATATCATTCTTATAAGCATGAACCTCTTTCAGATTCTTACGAATTTCGTTCTGATAACGTTCTTTAAAACGTGGTGTATATACTGTCTCTTTTTTCTTTGCTTCGGCCATAACCTGCTCCGTCAATCAATTGTTTCGCCAGATTTTTTGGCAATCCGTACTTTTGTTCCATCTTTAAGGTTTTTATACCCCACACGTGTTGCTTTTCCCGTTTTTGGGTCAAGAAGAGATACATTAGATACATCCATTGACAATGAAATCGTATCAATACCTCCTGGTGTTGACTGTGTTGGCTTGCGGTGTTTTTTAACTTGATTTACACCTTGAACTGTAACACGGCGTGTCAATAAATTTACATTCATGACCTCACCTTTTTTGCCTTTATCACGGCCAGTCAACAAGACGACCTGATCGCCTTTTTTAATTTTAACTTTAGCTTGTGTCATTTTAAAGCACCTCCGACGCAAGAGAAATAATTTTCATATAGTTTTTAGCGCGAAGCTCACGTGGAACAGGACCAAAAATACGTGTTCCCACAGGCTCTCCATTGTTACCAATAAGAACACATGCATTGCTATCAAAGCGAATATGCTCTCCTGATGGACGAGACATTTCCTTAGATGTACGAACAACAACAGCGCGTCTTACTTCACCTTTTTTTACACGACCACGAGGAATAGCATCCTTTACCGAAACGACAACAACATCACCCACACGTGCATAGCGTCTCTTGGATCCTCCAATGACTTTAATACACTGCACACGCTTTGCGCCGCTATTATCAGCCACATCCATATTAGTTTGCATTTGTATCATGGCGTTTGCCTTTTCTTTCTTACGTTACTTTACGATCTTACGACTTTTTTGCAGTCTTTGATGCTGTTGTCTTTTTAGAAGCAGGCGCCTTTTTAGGAGCTTCTTTCTTTTCAACCTTAGCTTTTTTCTCTGCAGTCTTTATTTCTTCTGTTGGTTTTGATGGAGCAGGTTGAGCCGCACCTCCTGTTGTAACTGTCCAAGTCTTCCGCTTTGAGATCGGACGACATTCTTCAATCATAACAAAATCACCTTCTTTTACAGAATTAGTCTCATCATGTGCTGCATATTTATCTGTTCTTTTAATATACTTCTTATACATAGGATGCATATAACGACGCTCAACCAAGACCGTTACGGTTTTGTCCATTTTGTCACTTACGACACGACCTTCTAAAACTCTACGTGGCATATTTGTTCTCCTTAAATCCTTTATGCTGCTTTACCAGCGGTCTTCTTAGGTGCCGCCTTTTTAGAAGCAACCTTTTTTGTTTCTGTCTTAACCTTAGTTGGTAAAGACATATCCGACGCAGTCAAATATGTTTTTACTCTTGCTACTTGTCTCCGCAATTTTCTAACCTGAGACATGTTAGTCAGCTGACCTCCAGATTTCTGGAAACGAAGATTCAACTGCTCTCGTTTCAAATCAAGAAGCATCTTTTTTAACTCATCTGGCGTCTTGCCTGCTATATCTTCAGTCTTCATTGTTTTTACCTATAACTATAATCTATCCTATGATTTTCACCTGCTACTGTGAGGAAGAGGCATTACTTATCATAGATTTTAAAAATTATCCAATTCTTTTTATAAATTTTGTCCGAATTGGCAATTTAGCAGCCGCTAATGACATAGCTTCACGTGCCATATCTTCTGGAACACCATCCAATTCAAACATAATCCTACCGGGCTTAACACGAGCAGCCCAAAATTCAACAGACCCCTTCCCTTTTCCTTGACGAACTTCAAGAGGTTTTTTGGAAACGGGAACATCAGGAAAAACACGAATCCAAAGTTTTCCTTGACGACGTAAATGACGTGTAATAGCACGACGTGCTGCCTCAATTTGACGCGCAGTAATACGATCTGGCGCCATAGCTTTGAGACCAAATGCACCAAAGTTTAAGTCCGTTCCACCTTTTGCATCACCGTGGATACGACCTTTAAATGCTTTTCTATACTTTGTTTTCTTTGGACTTAACATTATTTTTCTCTCTTCTTAAAACCTAAACCTACTAGTTTCTGGCAACGCCGGCTCCTGACTCTGTTAAACGATTATCAGATGCCATTGGATCATGGGCTAAAATATCACCTTTATAAATCCAGACTTTCACACCAATAATTCCATATGTCGTTAAAGCTTCAGCAAAACCATAATCAATCTCCGCACGAAGTGTATGAAGAGGAACACGCCCCTCTCTATACCATTCCGTCCGTGCGATATCAGCACCTCCTAAACGACCCGATACATTGATACGGATTCCTTTAGAGCCTAATCTCATAGCACCTTGTACAGCACGTTTCATTGCACGACGGAAAGAAACACGGCGTTCAAGTTGTTGACAAACAGCTTCAGCAACTAATTGTGAATCTGCCTCAGGCTTACGAATTTCAATAATATTTAAAGAAACATCGCCTCCTGCTTTTTCAGATAAATCACGACGAAGCTTTTCAATATCAGCACCTTTTCGACCAATGATAACTCCTGGACGCGCTGTATAAATAGTTACTTTTGTTGTCTTCGCTGCACGCTCAATTACAACACGGCTAATCCCTGCTGATTTTAATTTCTTTTTAACATACTGACGGAGCTTAAGATCTTGGATTAAACGATCGCCATAATTCTTGCCAGAAAACCAGCGAGAATCCCAAGTACGATTAATACCGAGTCTCATACCAATTGGATTAACTTTTTGTCCCATTTCTTTTCCTTTATCCTTACGCGTCTTTCTCGCGTACAACAATTGTCAAGTTGCTAAAAAACTTTTCTATTTTAGCTCCACGTCCTCTAGCTCTTGCACGAAAACGACGCATAACAATAGATTTTCCAACCGACGCTTCTGAAATGACAAGACGGTCAACATCTAAACCATGATTATTCTCAGCATTCGCAATCGCAGAATTTAATGCTTTCCGCACATCTTGTGCCACACGTTTACGACTAAACTCAAGATCCACAAGAGCTTTTTCTGCTTTTTGTCCACGGATCATTTGTGCTACGAGATTCAGTTTCTGAGGACTAATTCTTATATTTTTAATATAAGCACGCGCCTCATTATCACCTACACGTTTTTCATTTGCTTGTTGTCCCATTTCGAGCCTCTAATTCAAATTTTAATCTTATTTCTTGCCTTTTTTAGTGCCACCATGGCCATAGTATGTCCGTGTTGGCGCAAATTCTCCAATCTTATGACCGATCATCTGGTCTGTTATAAGAACAGGAATAAATTTATTACCATTATGAACAGCAAAAGTAATACCAATCATATTTGGTAAAATCGTTGAACGACGTGACCATGTCTTAATAGGTGTATTCTTACCTGAAGCACGAACCGCCTCAATCTTTTTTAATAAATACCCATCAATGAATGGGCCTTTCCATATACTTCTAGCCATTTCGAACTATCCTTATCCCTTTATTTCTTTTTCTTTCTGCTACGCAAGATATACTTATCTGTCGCTTTATTTTTTCTTGTTTTTAAACCTTTTGCAGACTGTCCCCATGGAGATACAGGATGACGTCCTCCGGATGTACGGCCTTCACCTCCACCATGAGGATGATCAACTGGGTTCATGGCTTTACCACGCACAGTTGGTCGACGACCTAGGTGACGAACTCGTCCAGCTTTACCCCAACGGATACCACGGTATTCAGTATTACTTACCTGCCCTATAGTTGCTAAACATTTTTTGTTGAATACTCGAATTTCACCAGATGGCATACGAACCTGCACATTATCTTCTTCCATGGATCGCACTGTTACACCGTTACCAGCTGAGCGGGCAATAGTTCCGCCTTTACCTGGTTGCAGTTCAAGATTATACACCATGATTCCAGCCGGTACATACTCTAACGGCATCCTATTTCCAACTTGAATTTCTTGCTTACTCTGAGATGAAATAATTTTGTCACCAACGTTCATTTTATTTGGTGCCACCATGTAGCTCAATTCACCATCAGCGTATTTAATCAACGCGATGCGAGCATTACGGTTTGGATCATACTCAATAGT
>JAJFGT010000049.1 GCA_021776015.1 Alphaproteobacteria bacterium | reverse complement strand
CGTGCGCGTAGCTTCTTTTTTTACATTCTTTTTTGAATCTTGTGATTTAGCCATGTGATTAATCTCCTGATGTAAAGTTAAGACTGCAACATGGATAGTATAGCAACAAGAACTAGCTTACCAATGAATTTAAAAAGGATTGATTCAAATTGGTATTGTAGCGAGGGTCGCACCCATATCCTGAGGACCAATACCAGTACCGCAGAATACACGCACTTTATCACCAATATCTTCAAGATCAACCGCCCCAGATATAACTTGTCCGATCTCAGTTAAATCTTTTTCGATGATTGAGCCTCCCTCAAATGCATTACTGGTATTTCCTTTGGCTAAGTCAGCCATCTTAGAATCAACAAATATTTCTGATTGCTTAAGAAGTTCAACATCGATCTCATTTTGACCTTTACGACCGGTTCCTATTGCAACAACCAGTGTTCCCGGCTCAACATCTCCTGCTTTAAGGACAGGCACTTGAGAGGGCGTTGCGGTAATAATAAGGTTAGATCCTTTTGCGACCTTTGCCGGATCGTCAACAATTTCGATATCCCATCCTGCATCACGAGATTTTATTTCCTGAGTAAATCTTTCAGTATTTTTTTTATTACGCCCATAAAGCTTTAATTCACGGCAAGTTGTAACGTGTTCTAATTGTTCAATTTGCCCCCGCGCCTGCTGACCGGTACCAATAACGCCAATTTGTTTAATTTCTTTAGGACCTAGATGTTTTAGGGAAACTGGCCCAGTCATTGCTGTACGCAAATTGGTTAAATAGCCGTCATCTTCAAGTACTGTTGTTGCTTTTCCTGTTGTCGCATCAAAAGCCACCATGAGCCCTTGTAATACAGATAAACCGTTATATCTTGCTGGATTTCCACCACAAATCGTAACAGCTTTAAATACAAATACATCACCACCATTAGGATGGGCACCTTTAAGATAGATATCGCCCGTTTGTGGGCCATATTTTTGCTCTCTAAGTGGCATAACAAGGACATCGGGAACGCTCATTTCTTTATTGCTAAATGCCGCAAACATCTCTTCTTGTATTGCTTGAAACCCGTCGAATCCAAGTTTAGAAATATTTGTTTTGATCTCATCGAGCCCCATAACTTTTATCTCTTCATCGTCATAATTTTCCGCTAATAAGGCTGTGATTTGGCCTGTCTTTGCATTCCCAACGAGGGTTAAACTGGAATCTATAGCTTCCTTATTTTCATTATGAAATTGGCTTGATACCCTAATCACAAAATACTCTGCACCAATCTCATGTAAAGACTGAGCTGTAACGGTTCCTTTAGTTGAACTATCAATATTCATTGTGACCGGTGTTGAAACAGTTATGTCGTCGCTAGCCGCTTCTGTCCAATTGTTAGAGTCAAAGACAAGAGCTGCTTTTGCACTTAACAGCTCAGTAAGTTCATTTTTTGAATGTAGTATTTTCATGTTTGTTTTTCTTGATCTTCTAACAGTAACAACTTGCTGAAAGTTTAGATAGAAGAAGCTCTATCTTGTCTAATGTTTGGTAAATAATCCTTATCTGGAATTTCATGTAATTCAGACGGATCACAAACCAGAGCATATGGTTCGAGCTCTTCCAAATCCAGTCCCATTGCATAACGAGCAGTTAAGTCACTATTGACTGTCGCTTTGGCAGCTCCTCCAGAGCCCATACCTTCCTCAACAATAACGTTAGAAAACCCCGGAGCCATTCCTATAATTGGAGTTGTTCTAGAAGAGACTGGGCGCGAACCTGCCCATGGACGCGCTACGCCTTTACTAACCAATGCCTGAACATGTTCATGAGTCATCTCCTTTGGGTCTATTTTTTTGCCCAATAATTTAGCAAAAACTTCCGGATAAATTGTACAAATCGTTTTTGCGTGTTGGAGCAACGCATCTTTAATAAACAGATCTTCAAGTGTTGGGTTCTGAGTACCATAGAATGCTTTTTCTCCTCCAACACCTATATGTAATGCTCCAATTTCCCTATCTCTGAAAGCAACAAGCGTTACAAGCATGTTCTTACCATCTGGACCTTTATAGTATGGATCCATAGGAACTGGTTTTTGACTAGGGAGTGCTACTCCGCCTTCCTCTAGTTCAGCGATCATTTCTGGAGAAATATCTAAAACAAGTGTGACGCCTGCAAAATGCGCGTTTGTTGGACGAGGAAGTTCCTCTTTCAAAAACTTACAATTAGAACCTGGCGCAATAATTACTGTGTCTCTCCTGTCTTCTGATATAGAGATTGTCTGCTCGCCATCGGAATTTTCAACCTTGATCCCTGTTGCTTTATCACCATCTTTATTTAGTTCTGTCACTGTAGTACCCCCTAAAAATGCCACTGTAGAACGGCTCTCATCAGCAGTGTTTTGTAAATACTGCAAAAGTTTCGGAAGAAAAATTTCTGGAATAATACACCCGCCATTAGATTCGGTGCAGTGGCAGTCATTATTCCACTGCAAAATACCAGAATTATCAAGGGTAGAATGTGCATGGAAAGCTGCTCTTAAATAAGGGTGTCTTTTAATTGCTTCAGTGGGCGATACAATATGGGCATCACTCCTACGCATAACAATGTTGCAATATTGTACAAGCTCCTCAGCTTGCTCGCCTGCACCCTCTATGCCAAATAAAAAGCCCGGTTTTGTCTCTAGAGGATTTTGAAAGCCAGATTCATCCATTATTATTGCAAGCTCTGAATCGCTTTTGTATAGCTTATCCCAGCCTTCCATAGCAATACGTCCCGTTTGTCCAATAATCTCAGCTCTTCTTTTTCTTTGTTTTGCTGTTGTTTGATCAAAATACTTCTCAACCTCAAATAGATATTCCTCTAGACCAATATCTTCAGGATTTAGGCCATATTTCTTACAATCTTCTAGTAGTTCACATCTGAATTCTTCTGCGCTTTCGGCTTTTACAGTGACAAGATCTTCATCAGGTGTAAGGCTGGCAACTATACCGGCCGATGACCCACTACCTTTACGAAAGCCTACTTCTAGATCAGAATTGATGATGTTAATCTTAATTGGAGTGCCACTCTTTTTTGAATGCCTGAGTAAATACAAGGCCGTCATAATGCCACTCATTCCAGCGCCAACAATATTATGTGTGGGTCTGTTATCATAGAGACCTATGTCTTCTGAGCCTGTTAGTGGGAAAATGTCTCCCATATATTATTACTCCTTAGATAAGGATGATACATGGGCTTTAAATATGTACTACACAGCGCTGTATCAACTACGCTCACTATAAAGCAGGTTTATCTATATTTAGTTAAAATTGAGAGGTTGGGATATACAAACAGAGGGTACATATAATATTTTGTAATAGCCTGAACAATAATTTTGCTGGTTTTTGACTTTTGTTCTGAAATGTGGCTTCATAACATCATTATCTAAAAACCCAAACCAATCCATGAGGAGAACATTATGGCTATACATCCAAAGTTCGAACTTAAGAAATCTAAGAGCGGTCAATATTATTTTAATCTAACTGCTGCTAATGGACAGGCGATTGCAACATCTGAAATGTATAGCACAAAAGATGCCGCTAAAAATGGGATTGCTTCTGTACAAGAAAATGCACCGAGAGCAGAAATAGAAGACCAGTCACAGGCTAACGCTGCCTAGTTACGGTTTTATACAAGTTTCTAAAACGCCCTTTTAATAAGGGCGTTTTTTTATTGCTAGCGTTTTATAGCCCCCAAAACGCCACGCATAATTTCGCGTCCGATCTGACGTCCGACTTGTCTTACTATTGATTTCACAAAGGCTTCGACGGGGGTTTGTCGTGAAGATTTTTTCTTTTTAGTTTTTTGTGCTTCTTTTTGTGCTACTTCGGCTTGTTCAGTTGCTTTTTCTGCACGGGTTTTCAAAAGCTCATATGCAGATTCGCGATCAATAGTCGTTCCATATTTTTTATCGAGCCTGCTGTCTTCAATGATTTGTTGACGCATAGTTTTTGTAATAGGGCCCAATTTCGAAAATGGTGGGCGGATTAGAGTTCTTTGTACAATGCTGGGCTGCCCCTTTTTTTCAAGTGTGGAAACGAGCGCTTCACCAACGCCA
>JAJFGT010000048.1 GCA_021776015.1 Alphaproteobacteria bacterium | reverse complement strand
GGGATCTTCCTCAGTGGCAAAAATCGTTGGCATTAAGGCATGATCTTCCTCCTCATCTTGCTAAAGACCTTGCGATGTTTGTGAATCAATCTGTTCTTGATATTTTAATTGAACGCACTGATTTTGATATAGAAACAATACGATCTGTATCTGATATATTTAAACGTCGTATGGGAGGTGTGGATTCAAAAGAGTCTACTCTACCATTATCCTCCCTAGATGAGCTCATATGTGATGCCATCGCTGTACGAGATAAAGCTCTTATCCTTAAAGTGTTAGCGGAGGCCACGGGATTGAGTCTCAAAAAAATTGATGAAATCATGGCGTTGCAGTCTGCAAAATCAATTGTAGCTTTATGTTGGTATGGAAAATTCTCAATGAGAAGTGCCCTGTCTTTACAAAAAGATTTTCTCCATATTCATTCACAAGACTTAATTTATCCTAGAGGGGGGACAGATTATTCCCTTTCTAAAGAAGATCTGGTGTGGCAATTAGAGTTCCTGGGTATAGAAGTTTGAAATATAATCTGTTAAAAATGTAGAAAAGGGTTGTAAAATCAAGCCACGTTATGGTAAGGACTGTCTCCATGAATAATAGTAGAGAGATAATACCAACAAAAAAGATTTTCTTAGTTGACGTTGCCGCCATTGGAAGCAATGAAAATGATGAGAATCCTGTTCTAGATTTTGTAAGAAATTTAGGGTCAGATGTTTCTGTTTTTTTTGTTACAGATCGTCCTGATAATCTTCTCTTGCCAGATGATATCGGACAAGACTTTGCTTATATCTATACTTGGGATGAGTTTCAAAATTGTGATATTGATGTTATTATTTCGGATGCTCTTCCTCCTTTAAATCCTAAAGTTTATTTAACCTCTAGGTCTCATTATATTCATACAGATGATGGGGTTGAATATTTTTTAAAAGCATATCAGTCATCCGATTTTGAAAGTGCTATCAATGTAGATTCCGCACATGCTATAGCACAAGTAGTAGAAGAGCGTGCAATGAGAGAAAAGGAACTTGAACAACTTTTAGAAAATCCAGATGAAGCATTGTTTGCTATTTTAGCCAAAGATGGCGTTCTGAGTATAACTCACGCCTTTGACGATTCTGTAGAATTCGATAGTACTGGATTTGGTGGCGCTGACTTTGAAGCAGTGCTTAGTGATATTTTTGAAGCTGTTGTCTTTGGAGAGAATGAAATGATAGCAGGATATGTTGAAGAGATTCAACAGGCAGCTGAAGGTGCAGATATATCTCCAGACTCTATAAAAGCAGCAGTAGCCACTGTTGTGATCGATACAAATAATCTTCAAAGACGGCGTTTGCATTAATCCTACTCTTTCCAAGTAAATATAATAGTTTTGAATAAAAACTTGAATGCGGGCAGAGGCGTGATAACCTTACCATCGTAATAAATAGATAATTCTAACATACAAAGGGTAGCAATATGGCACGTGCAAAAATCAGCTTAATTGGAGCAGGAATGATCGGGGGAACATTAGCGCATCTTGCAGGATTGAAAGAGCTGGGGGATATTGCCTTGGTAGATATTGCAGAAGGTATTCCGCAAGGCAAAGGGTTAGATTTATCAGAATCAGCGCCTATTGAAGGGTTTGATGTAAATTATATTGGAAGTAATAGCTATGAAATTATCGAAGGATCAGATGTCATTATTGTAACAGCAGGGATTGCCCGTAAACCAGGGATGAGTCGTGATGATTTAATTGGAATCAATACAAACGTTATCAAAATGGTCGGAGAGAATATCAAAAAGTACGCACCTGACTCATTTGTTATTGTGATTACAAATCCTCTGGATGTTATGGTGGATGTGATGCAACGCGTGACAGGTTTTGATTCGTCTAAAGTCGTTGGTATGGCTGGCGTTCTTGATAGTGCGCGTTTTCGCTATTTCCTTGCAGATGAATTTGGGGTGTCTGTTGAAGATGTGACCGCCTTTGTTCTGGGTGGACATGGCGATACAATGGTACCTTTAACACGATACTCAACTGTTGCAGGAATCCCTCTTCCTGATCTTGTTAAGATGGGGTGGACAACACAGGAGCGGATTGATGCCATTCTTGATCGGACACGTAAGGGCGGTGGAGAGATTGTCGCGCTTCTTAAAACAGGATCAGCATATTATGCCCCTGCGTCGAGTGCTATTTCTATGGCAGAAAGCTATATAAAAGACAAGAAACGTGTTCTTCCATGTGCCGCTAAGCTAACAGGGCAATACGGTGTAGATGGCTTATACATCGGTGTTCCCGTTGTTATCGGTAAAAATGGTGTTGAAAAGATTATTGAAATTGAGTTGAATGCGGATGAGCAAGCAATGTTTGATCGTTCTGTTCAAGCCGTTAAAGAACTTATGGATGATATCAACTAAGAGATCTTTATTTGGTCTTTGATTTCTTGTTTTTCTTTTCTTTCCTATGTTAGAATATCTTATGGACGACACTGTATTACACACACCACAAGCTCTAAGCCAAAACACATTATCATCGGATGATGTCTTAGCTTTTTTAAAAGAAAATCCTCAGTTTTTGCAGGATTATCCAAAGGCTTGTGATTATCTTATTCCTCCTAAAACACATAAAGATAAGGATATCTCTGATTTTCAATCTTATATGATTGAACGATTAAAATCAGACAAGGATGAAGCGTTAGAAACAGCCAAAGATGTTGTCACAACAGTACGGGATAATATGAATAATCAGGCTCGTATTCATCGTGCTGTGTTGTGTTTATTAGAGGCGAGTTCTTTTGAAAACTTTGTGCATGCCATTACTCTAGATATCATGTCCATTTTGGATGTTGATATTACAGTGCTTTTAGTGGAGTCAGAGGGAAAAGATATCCCTCATATTAATACAAATGGTGTAAGAATTATTCCACAGGGCACAATTGAGCATTGGTTAGGAACCAAAACATCTCTTTTGGAGTCTGATATTAATGGCGTGGAAGCTATTTATGGAGGAGGAGCAACACTTGTTCGTTCACAAGCCCTTATTCGTGTTGATATTTCCATGGGAACACCTCCAGCTATTCTAGCATTTGGAAGCCGAGACCCTAATCTCTTTCAAGACGGGCAGGGGACGGAACAGATTTCATTTCTTGTCCGTGTTGTTGAAAGGTTATTTCGCTTATGGCTGAATATCCCCACGTCATAAACATACGATTAGATAAAGAATCTTTATCTTACTGCACTGATGATTTTCAAAAATATCTTGAAGATTGGCAGGATTATCTTGAATTTGAAAAACGCGTCTCTCCTCATACTTTTCGAGCCTATGTATCAGATACGAAACTATTCGTATCTTTCATGTATCAGCATTTAGGAGACGAAATAACTTTGAATGCTCTTTCGGAAATGCATCTTAGAGATTTCCGTTCGTGGTTATCACAACGGACCATTGACGGAAAGACAGCAACAACACGTGCGCGCAATTTATCTGGTGTTAAAAATCTTTTAAGATGGTTTGATCGCCAAGGTATTCTTCATAATGGATCAATTGGAGCCGTGCAGACTCCAAAGCTTCCTCGGCGAAATCCCAAACCACTTTACACAAAACAAATTGAAGATCTTTTAAATTATCTTTCAAAGGATGAGGGGGATTGGGTTAAATCTCGTGATTATGCTCTGTTTCTTCTTCTTTATGGGTCAGGGCTTCGTATCAATGAAGCCCTTTCATTGAATATTAG